>DASQVL010000113.1:0-7206 GCA_035640795.1 Crenalkalicoccus sp.
CCGCGCCGGGCTGGGGCAAGCCGGCGGGCGCCCGGCCCTGGCGCGCCGCGCCCGCCCGGCGCAGCATCCGCGCCGGGCGGAAGAGGAGCAACCCCGATGGCCGACCTGCCGGCGCGCGTCGAGATCCACGAGGAAGGCCCGCGGGAGGGCTTCCAGATCGAGCCCGGGCCGATCCCTTCGGCCGACAAGATCGCGCTGATCGAGGCGCTGGCCGAGACCGGCCTGACGCACATCCAGGTCGCCTCCTTCGTCAGCCCGCGCCTGGTCCCCGGCTGGGCGGATGCCGAGGCCGTGGTGGGCGGGTTCCGGCCGCGCGAGGGCGTGCGCTACACGGCGCTCTGGTTCAATGAGGCGGGGCTCGCCCGGGCGCTCGGCTTCCGCGAGCGGCTGCACCTGTTCGGCTCCATCTCGCTCTCGGCGTCCGACGCCTTCTCCCGCAAGAACCTGAACCGCGGCCAGGCGGAGAATCTGGAGGCGATGCGGAAGCAGACCGCGGCGCACCTGGCCGCCGGCGTGCCGGTGACGCGCATCGGCGTGATGGCGGCATTCGGCTGCAACTACCAGGGCGACATCGCGCCCGCGGAGGTGGTGCGCACGGTGGCGGACGGCCTCGCGGTGGCGGCGGAGCAGGGTGTCGCGATCACCGACGTCACGCTCGCCGACACCATGGGCTGGGCGACGCCGATCCGCATCGAGCGCGGCATCGGCGCGGTGCGGGAGCGCTGGCCGGAGCTGCGCATCGCCCTCCATCTGCACGACACGCGCGGGCTCGCGGTCGCCAACGCGCATGCCGGGCTCCGGCTCGGCGTCACGCGGTTCGATGCGACGGTGGGCGGCCTGGGCGGCTGCCCCTTCGCCGGCCAGAAGGGCGCGGCGGGCAACATCTGCACGGAGGAGCTGGCGCTGCTCTGCGAGGAGATGGGCATCGCGACCGGGCTCGACCTCGACCGGCTGATCGAGGTGGGGCGCATGGCGGAGCGCATCGTCGGGCATGCGCTGCCCTCGGAGCTGCTGCGCGCGGGCAGCCTGGATGCGTTCCGGAGGAAGGTCGCGTAGGCGGCCTTTTGGGGGGTGGCCAATGGCGCCGGGAGGGGCACCTCGCCTCCGGCCCGGCCTCATCCGACCGGCCCCATCCGAGCGGGAAGGCCCGCTTGCCCCCCGCCCCAGAGGCCCGCACAGTCCCGGACGCCCGAACGGCCCGCAGCGGCCGCCCATGAGGAGACCGGCCATGTCCTACCCCAAGGTCCAGCTCTACATCGACGGCACGTGGCGCGACGCCGAAGGCGGCCGCACCCTCCCCGTGCTGAACCCAGCGACCGAGGAGGTCATCGGCCAGGTCGCCCACGCCTCCCGCGCCGATCTCGACGAGGCGCTCGCCGCCGCCGAGCGCGGCTTCCGGGCCTGGCGCCGCGTCCCCGCCTTCGACCGTTACAAGCTGATGCGCAAGGCCGCCGAGATCCTGCGCTCCCGCGCCGACGAGATCGGCCGGCTGATGACGCTCGAGCAGGGCAAGCCGCTGCCCGAGGCGAAGATCGAGACGATTCTCGCCGCCGACCTCATCGAGTGGTTCGCCGAGGAGGGCCGCCGCGCCTATGGCCGGGTCATCCCGGCGCGGGCCGAGGGCGTCTACCAGCTGGTGATCAAGGAGCCGGTCGGGCCGGTCGCCGCCTTCACGCCCTGGAACTTCCCGATCAACCAGGTCGTGCGCAAGCTCTCGGCCGCCATCGCCACCGGCTGCTCCATCATCGTCAAGGCGCCTGAGGAAACGCCGGCCTCCCCAGCCGAGCTGATCCGCGCCTTCGCCGATGCCGGGCTGCCGGCGGGCGTCGCCAACCTGGTCTACGGCGTCCCCGCCGAGATCAGCGGCTACCTCATCCCGCACCCGGTGATCCGGAAGGTGACCTTCACGGGCTCCACCCCCGTGGGCAAGCAGCTGGCCGCGCTCGCGGGCCAGCACATGAAGCGGGTGACGATGGAGCTCGGCGGCCATGCGCCGGCGATCGTCTTCGACGACGCCGATCTCGACCTCGCCGCGAAGACGCTGGCCGGGGCCAAGTTCCGCAATGCCGGCCAGGTCTGCATCTCGCCGACGCGCTTCCTGGTCCAGGAGGGGCTGTACGAACCCTTCGTCGAGCGGTTCGTCGCCCACGCCAAGGCGGTGAAGGTGGGCAACGGGCTGGAGCCGGGGGTGCAGATGGGCCCGCTCGCCCATGAGCGCCGCATCCCCTGGGTGGAGGGCCTGGTCGTCGATGCGCGCCAGAAGGGCGCCGAGTTGCGCGCCGGCGGCGAGCGCATCGGCAACAAGGGCTATTTCTACCAGCCCACCGTGCTCACCAACGTCTCCCGCGAGGCACGCATGATGAACGAGGAGCCCTTCGGCCCCGTCGCCATGATCGCGCCCTTCCGGGAGCTCGAGGAGGTGGTGGAGGAGGCGAACCGCCTGCCCTTCGGCCTGGCCAGCTACGCCTTCACCCGCAGTACGAAGACCGCGAACGCCATCGCCGCCAAGGTCGAGGCGGGGATGATGACGATCAACCATCTCGGCCTCGCCCTGCCGGAGGTGCCCTTCGGCGGCGTGAAGGACAGCGGCTACGGCTCGGAGGGCGGGTCGGAGGCGATCGAGGCCTATCTGAACACGAAGTTCGTGAGCCAGGCGGGGCTGTAGCGACCACACCCAGGGTGATCGCGGGCTACCGGGCCGGCGGCTCGATGCCGCCGGCCTCGAGGGCGGCGCGGCCGGTGGGGCCGGCGAGCCGCGCCAGCAGCGTCGCTGCCTCCGCCTGGGAGCCGGGCAGCAGGGTGGCGGCGTAGCTGGTCCAGCTCTGCGCCTCGGGCGGCAGTGGAGCCACCAGCGTGACGCCCGGCTCCGAGCGGATCTCCGGGATGGCGGCGAAGCCGATCTCGCGGCCGCTGCCTTCCCGCAGGCGCTGCATCACCTCGGCGCCCGTCGCCACGCGCACCGCCTTGGGCGCGACCGCCGCGGTCAGGCCCAGCTTCTCGAACAGCCGCTCCATCGCCTGGCCGGTGGAGGCGCGGTTGAACACCACCGCATCCGCCTCCTCCACCGCGCGCTTCAGCGCCGCGATGTCGCCGATCGCGGGCTCCGGCGCGCCGGCGCGCACGACCAGGCCGATGCCGACCCGGCCCAGCGTCTCCCGGTCCCCGGCCAGGCGGCCGGCGGCGGCCAGTTCGTTGATCAGGCCCACCGGGGCGATCAGCAGGTCAGGCGTGGCGCCATTCGCCAGCTTCTCCTGGAGCTGCGGCGCGGTCGCGTACTCCACACGCACCGGCGTGCCGGACACCGCCTCGAAATCGGCGATCGCGCGGTCGAGTCCGGGCTGCACCGCGCCTGCGCTCAGCACGGAAAGCTCCGCCGCGAGGGCGGGCCGGAGCAGCAGCAGGGCGAGCAGGGCCAGGCGGACGCGGCGCATGGGCATCTCCGTGCGCAGCCCTTGTATGGGCGCGGCCCGCCGGACGGAAGCGGGGGCGCGGGCTTTCCTCCGCGCAGCCGCCGCCCCATTCTCCGCCAAACACGCTTCAGGAGGAACCCGATGCGCGACGCGACCATGGCGGCCCCCGAGGCCTGCATCGTCGGTTGGGCCCATTCGCCCTTCGGCCGGCTGGAGGATTGCCCGGATCTCGAATCCCTGATGGCCCGCGTCGCGCGCGCGGCGATCGAGGATGCCGGCATCGAGCCCGCGGAGATCGATGCCGGCTTCGTCGGCGTGTTCGGGGAAGGCTTCACCAACCAGGGCTTCCCCTCCTCGCTCGTGCTGCAGAGCGTGCCGGAGCTGCGCTTCCGCCCCATCACGCGCTTCGAGAATGCCTGCGCGACCGGAAGTGCCGCGGTGCACGGCGCGCTCGACTTCCTGGCCGCGAGGCGCGGCCGCTTCGCCCTGGTGGTGGGCGCGGAGAAGATGACCGCGACCCCCGGGCCGCAGGTCGGCGAGATCCTGCTGAACGCCAGCTACCGCAAGACCGAGCAGGACATCCAGGGCGGCTTCGCCGGCGTCTTCGCGAAGATCGCCCAGGCCTATTTCCAGCGCCATGGCGACCAGTCCGACGCGCTGGCGGCGATCGCCGCGAAGAACCACGCGAATGGCGTGGACAACCCCTGGGCGCAGATGCGCAAGGACCTCGGCTACGAGTTCTGCCGCCGGGAGAGCGAGAAGAACCCGGTCGTCGCCCCGCCGCTGAAGCGCACCGACTGTTCCCTGGTGAGCGACGGCGCCGCGGCGCTCGTCATCACCGATGCCGAGACGGCGAAGGCCATGAACAAGGCCGTGCGCTTTCGCGCCGCGGTGCAGGTGAACGACCTGATGCCCATCGCCGCGCGCGACGTGATCCGCTTCGAGGGGCCGCGGGAGGCCTGGATGCGCGCCCTCGACCAGGCGGGGCTCTCCTCGGTCACCGACCTTTCCTTCGTCGAGACGCATGACTGCTTCACCATCGCCGAGCTGATCGAGTACGAGGCGATGGGCCTGGCGCCGGAAGGGCAGGGCGCCCGCGCGGTGCTGGAAGGCTGGACGGCGAAGGACGGCAGGTTGCCGGTGAACCGCTCCGGCGGGCTGAAGGCGAAGGGCCACCCGATCGGCGCGACGGGGGTTTCCATGCATGCCATCACCGCCATGCAGCTGACCGGGACCGCGGGCGCGATGCAGCTGCCGGAGGCGGAGATCGGCGGCGTGTTCAACATGGGCGGCGCCGCGGTCGCCAATTACGTCTCCATCCTGGAGCGGGTCGCCTGAGCGGCGACCAGGTCCTCTGGGTCTACGTCACCGCCGCGGATGCGGCGGAGGCGCGCCGCATCGGCCGCGCGCTGGTGGAGGAGGGGCTCGCCGCCTGCGTGAACCTCCTGCCTGGCCACACCGCGATCTATCGCTGGGAGGGCCGGATCGAGGAGGCGGCGGAGGCGGCCTTCATCGCCAAGACCACCGCCGCGCGCTTCGAGGCGCTCGGGGCGCGCATTCGCGCCCTGCACAGCTACGCCCTGCCCGCCATCCTGGCGCTCCCCGCTGCGGCGGGGGATGCCGAGTTCATCGACTGGGTGCGGGAAGAGGCCGGGAGCTGAGGCGGTGGAGGATCCCTACGCCGTCCTCGGCGTCGCCCGCGACGCCTCCGCCGAGGAGATCCGCAGGGCCTATCGTGCGCTGGCCAAGCGCTGGCACCCGGACACGAACCCCGACAAGCCGGAGGCCGAGGCGCGCTTCAAGGCGATCAGCGCCGCCTACGCGCTGCTCTCGGACCCCGAGCAACGCGCCCGCTTCGACCGCGGGGAGATCGACGCTTCCGGCACCGAGCGCGCGCCGCCCGGCTGGCAGCCGGGCGCCGGCGCGGGCGGCTGGCGCGACTGGGCGGAGGCGCCGGAGGGCGCCCGCTACCGATCCGGCCCCGGAGGATTCGGCGCGACGGGCTTCGACGAGGAGCTGGAGGAGTTCCTGAGCCGCGCCTTCGGCGGCGCCCGTCGCCGGGCGCGCGGCGGCGACCTGCGCGTGACGCTCACCGTGCCCTTCCTGGATGCCGCGCGCGGCGCGGTGCGCCAGGTGACGCTGCCGGATGGCCGCGCCGTTTCGCTCACCATCCCGGAGGGCACGGCAGAGGGCACGTCGCTCCGCCTGCGCGGCCAGGGCCTGCCGGGCGAGGGGGGCGCGCCGCCCGGCGACCTGATCGCGGTCGTGCAGGTGGAGCCGCACCCCTATTTCCGGCGGGAGGGCGACGATATCCTGCTCGACCTGCCGGTGACGCTGAAGGAGGCGGTGCTGGGCGCCAGGGTGGAGGTACCGACGATCGGCGGGCCGGTCACGCTGACCATCCCGCCGCGCTCGGCGAATGGCACGAAGCTGCGGCTGCGCGGCCGCGGCATCCACGGCGGCAACCAGGTGGTGACGCTGGTGGTGACGCTGCCCACGGAGCCGGAGCCGGAGCTGGAGGCCTTCCTCCGCGGCTGGACGCCGCGCCATGCGGGCAACCCGCGCGCCGGGATGGGCGCGGCATGACCCCGCTGGCCGAGGTCGCGGCGCGCCACCGGGACGTCGCGCTCGCCGAGCTCGAGCTCTGGATCAGCCGCCGCTGGCTGCGCGCCGAGCGCGGCGCGGACGGCGCCTGGCAGCTCACCGAGATGGACGAGGCGCGGCTCCGCCTGCTGGTGGAGCTGCGTGGCACGCTCGAGGTGAACGAGGACACGATGCCGATGGTGCTCTCGCTGATCGACCAGCTCTACGACGCGCGTCGGACCATCCGCGGGCTGCTCGGCGCCTTGCAGGCCCAGCCCGAGGAGGTGCGCGCGGCGGTGCTGGCGGCGGCGCGGCGGGAGAAGTGACATTGGCGTCGCGGCGCGGCTTACGCGCCGCGGTGCAAGTGACGTATAAGCGAATCGCCGATGGGGGCGACCCGGCCGCGCATGGCCGCGGCGCCCGGGGGTGGGAGCGGCGCTCGGCATGTTCGGATGGCTTTGGGGGCCCGGCGCCGAGGCGAAGGCGGCGGAGCGCGAGCGCCTCGTCGCGCATGTCCGGAAGAAGCTGCCGGAGCTCCGCAAGCTGAAGCGCAAGGCGATCGACCGGTGGGGCGTGTTCATCCCGGAGTGGTGGGAATACGCCAAGGAGAATTTCGCCCGCGGCTCGCTGGAGCACGAGCTGACGGACATACGCGGCCATGGCTGGCAGGACCTCGCCGCCATCGTGGACGAGGTGATGGAGGCGCGGGAGGTGCGCGACCTGCCGGTGAGCGGGCATGACTACGAGGCGATCGTCGCCGCCGAGCTGCGCGGGCTGGGATGGGAGGTGGAACCGACTGCGAATTCGGGCGACCACGGGGTGGACCTGGTCGCGGGCAAGGGGACGCTCCGCGTCGCCGTGCAGTGCAAGCGCTTCAAGGGTCGGGTGGGCACGGCCGCCGTGCAGGCGGTGGTGGGCGGCGCGGCCTACTACCAGGCGAACCGCACCGCGGTGGTGACGACGGGCAATTTCACCGCTGCGGCGCATGAGCTGGCCGCGGCCAATGGCACGGTGCTGCTGGAGCACGCCGACCTGCCGGAATTCGACCGGCTGCTGGCGGCGCGCTGGGGGCCATGGCGGACGACCTGATACGGGTGCGGCGCCTCGGCCGCCGGCGGGCCCGGCAATGGCGCGAAGCCTTGGCTGCGCGGCCGCGGCGTGAACGGGGCAACAGGTGGTAACGCTGGTCGCGCAGCCCCCGGGCCCCGGGCGC
>DASQVL010000114.1:0-12146 GCA_035640795.1 Crenalkalicoccus sp.
CGGCTGGTTGAAGGCCTGCTGCAGCGGGCCTTGCAGCGCGCGGGCCATCACGTCCGTGGTGCCTCCGGCAGGATAGGGGATCACCAGGCGGATCGGGCGCGACGGGAAGGCCTGCGCCTTCGCCCGGCGGGCCGCCAGAAAGCCCAGCATGGCGCCAAACAGGCTGCGACGATGCATGGCGCGTCCTCCCCGCCCTCTTCCCTTGACGTTTCAGCTAACGTTTCAGCGCCCCGGCGGCGAAGAGCGGTCCCGGGTCAATCCCCAGCAACTCATCCAGCACGGCCGCGGCATCCTCGCCCTTGCCCGCTAGCCGGGGGCTGACCTCGGCGCGGCTTCCGCTGAAACGGAAGGGCGGGTTGGGCACCTGGAAGGCCCCCGCAGCATCCTGCACCCGGGCCAGGCCGCAACGCTGCATGGCGGGATCCTGCAGCGCCTCGGCCACGCTGCGGTACCGTGAGCAGGGCACGCCCGCCGCGAGCATGGCCGCCTCGCACTCGGCGCCGTCGCGCTCGCAGGTCCAGTCCTCGATCAGCGCCATCATGGCGTCCCAGTGCTACTCCCGGGCGCCGCCGCCGGCGAAGCGTGGGTCGCTCCGCAGCTCGGGCCGGCCGATCACGCCGCAGACCGCCTCGAAATTGTTCTGGCTGACCGGCGCGACGATGACGAAGCCATCGAGCGCCCGAAGCGGCTGGTAGACCGGGCGGCGCGTCTCGGCAGGGAACTGCGCCTACTGGCACTCCTAGACCAGCAGGTTCAGCATCGAGGCGAGCAGGGTCACTTCGATACGCTCGCCCTCGCCGGTCCGCTCGCGCCGGAACAGGGCCGCCTGGATGGCGCCGAAGGCATTGGTGCCGGCCAGGATGTCGGCCATGAAGATTCCGGTGGCCGGCGGCCGGTCGAGCCCTTCCTGGTAGGCCAGGTTGGCCAGGTCGAAGCCCGAGGCGGCATGCACGATCGGCGCATAGGCCGGCCGCTCGCTGCCCTCGCCTTCCTGGCCGTAGCCGGAGATGGAACAGTAAATCAGGCGCGGGTTCCGCCCGGCCAGGCTGGCGTAACCCAGCCCCAGCCGGGCCATGACGCCGGGGCGGAAATTCTCCACCACCACATCGGACTTCCCGGCCAGTTGCAGCATCAGCGCCCGCGCCTCGGGCCGCTTGAGGTCGGCGCAGATATTGCGCTTGCCGGCATTGAGATGGCCGTAATAGGTGCTCTGCCCCTCGCGCAGCGGCGTGCGGTGGCGCAGCAGGTCGCCCTCCGGCGCCTCCACCTTGATGACCTCGGCGCCGAGATCCGCCATCAGCCGGGTGCAGTAGGGGCCGGCGATGACGGCGCTGAAATCCAGCACCCTGATGCCGCTGAGCGCGCCGGACCTCATGCCGGAAGGCCCTGCGCCGCAAGCCATTCGCGCCAGCTCTCCGGCTTCACCGCGGCCTTCGCATAAGCGGCGATGGCCGCCTCGTCAGCCTCGTACTCGCCGGCGCTGGCGGTGGGCCGGGCGCCGCCCGGCGCCTCGACCACGGCATGGACGAACGCGGAGGAAATCTTCACCAGCCGGCTGTCGCGGCGGATCTCGGCATTGCTGACGAGGCGATCCACCGAGACCACCACCCGCCTGGCCGCCTGGGCCATCAGCAGGTCGAAGAAGCTGGCGCCCTGGTAGATGATGTTGCCCCGCTCGTCGCCGCGCTGGCCGTGCAGCAGGACGAGGTCCGGCTTGATGGCCGGCACCTTCAGCAGCTTCCGGCCACCCTCGTTCGGCAGCGGCTGGTACGCGCGCGGGTTCACCTTCGGCAGGTCGGTGCCGAGATCGGGGATCGGCATCCAGGGCAGATCGCAGGCGCCGGCGCGCAATCCTCCGGCCAGGCCGGGCCCATCCAACTCCAGCACCTCGAGGGCACCGGCCTCGGCAGCGCGTCGGAAATGCGGCGCCAGCCCATGCTGCTCGAAGCTGATGAAGACGTTCGAGACGGTGCGCACGCAACCGGCGCCGATCAGCAGGTCCGGCGCCATGCTGCCGGGCGAGGGGACGATGTGCAGGTCGCGCACCCGGCGCCGCACCACTTCCCGCACGAGGGCCATCGGCTGACTCGTGAAAATCCAGCCGCCAAGGCCGAGGGTCATGCCGTCGGCGAGGCCGTTCAGCGCCTCGCCGATGCTGCGGAGCTTGCTCATGCCGCGTCCTTCAGCAGATGCCGGGCGATGACGATGCGCTGGATCTGGTTGGTGCCCTCCCAGATCTGGTTGATCTTGGCGTCGCGCATCATCCGCTCCACCGGGTAGTCCCGGATGTAGCCATTGCCGCCGAGGATCTGCACCGCATCGGTGGTGACCTTCATCGCCACGTCGCTGCCGAAGCACTTGGCCATCGAGGACATCATGCTGAGGCGGGAGAAATCGCCGGCATCCACCTGGCGGGTGCATTCGAACAGCAGGGCACGGGCGGCCTCCAGCTGCATCGCCATGTCGGCCAGCATCCATTGCAGCCCTTGGAACCGGGCAATGGGTTGACCGAAGGCAGTGCGCTGCTGCGCATAGCTCAGTGCATAGTCCAGTGCCCCCTGGCCCAGGCCGATCGAGGCGGCGGCCACAGTGGGACGGTTCAGATCGAGCGCCCGCATGCTGGCCCTGAAGCCCTGTCCCTCCTCGCCGATGCGGTTCTCCGCCGGGACCCGCATCTCCTCGAAGAAGAGCTGGACGTTCGGGATGCCGCCAACGCCCATCTTGCGTTCGTTGCGACCCACCCGGAAGCCAGGCGTTCTCGTGTCCACCAGGAAGGCGCTGATCCCGTTGGCGCCCTTGCCCTCGCTGGTTCGGGCATAGACCAGCACCCAATTGGCCACGCTGCCGAAGGTGATGAAGCATTTCTGGCCGTTGATGATATAGCTGTCGCCATCGCGCACCGCCCGGGTGCGCATGGCCGCCACGTCGCTGCCGGCATGCGGCTCGGTCATCGCCACCGCCGTCAGGGTGCGGCCCTTGGCCGCTTCGGGCAACCAGCGGCGGCGCTGCTCCTCGGTGCCGAAGTGCAGCAGCGGCAGCACCAGCCCGATGGAGTTGTTGCCGGCGAGCAGGCTGGCGGCGAAGCTGACCTTGGCGATCTCGTGCTTGGCCAGACACAGCGACGTCAGGTTGCCGCCCGGGCCGCCATATTCCTCCGGCACCCATTGCTGCAGCAGGCCCATGTCGCCATAGATCTCGACCAGTTCTCGCGGGAAGCGGTCGGTCTCGTCGATCTCGGCGGCGATCGGCGCGACATGGCGCTCCACCATGCGGTTGATGGCGTCGCGGAAGGCTGCGAGTTCCTCGGAGAGCATGATCATGTGGTGCGCCTCAGGACATTCGTGCCGTCCACTTCCGTGCGCAGGATGCGCAATTCCTCTTCGTCCAGCAGTGCGGTGGACGGCGGCGTGCCCTCTGCCAGCAGGTCGAAGGCGGTGCGCTCCCGCACCTCCTCCAGGGTCACGCCGGGATGCAGCGAGCGCAGTCGCATGGCCCGGCTGCCCGGGGCGAAGTCGAAGACGCCGAGCGGGCTGATCACCAGCGCCGGGCCGCCCGGCGGCAGACCGCGGCGCTCGCGGCTGTCGCCGCCCTCCAGGAAGCCCGCGCCGGAGATGAAATCGACGCGCTCGGGGAAGGCGTGCCGGTCGTGGCGCCCCATCAGCACATAGAACCGCTTGGAGAGGCCGCAGAGGGCGCTGATGCCGACCGTGCCGGGACCGCGCAGCCGCGGCTTCGCGTGCGGGCCGACGCAGACCGTATTGATGTTGCCGAAGCGGTCGACCTGGATGGCGCCGAGGATGGCGAAATCGAAGAAATGCACCTGCCAGTCGATGAAATCGACCATCTGCGGCAGGTCCATCACGCCTTCGCTGGCGGCAATGTTGCGGTGGTCGGCGGTCGGGCGGATCACGCCGTCATCCGCATTCACCATGCCGCCGGGGCCCGAAACCCACCAGAGGGTCGGCGCATGGCGGTGCCGCGCCAGATTGCAGGCGGCGACCTGGATGTCCGAATTGGTGCCGACGATCGCCTTTTCCCCATCGCGCAACTCGCGCGCCAGCAGGATAGCCTGCCATTCCGCCATGCTGGCGCCGTCCAGCCGTGCCGGCATCGGCTTCCCCCCAAATGGTCTGTACATTAGGCTAGACGGTGCCGAGCTCGACTGTCAACGGGCTCGGCGCGTCGATATTCTGCGTGCGGACAGCATCGGTGACGGCGTGCCCCAGACCAGGATGAGAGCAGTGAAGCCGCGGATCAGCGAGGAGGACGCCGCTCCGACACGGCGGGTCTTCGAGGAAATTACGAGCCGGATCCGCCGCGATCTCGCCGCAGGCAAGCTGCGCGCCGGGGACAAGCTGCCGGCCGAGCGCGACCTGGCGCAGAGCCTCGGCGTCAGCCGGACCGCGGTGCGGGAGGCGCTGCGGAGCCTCGAGATCGCCGGCGTGATCGAGCTGAAGAAGGGCGTGAAGGGCGGTGCCTTCATCATTGACGCCAGCGCCGATCTCATTACCCGCTCGATCCGTGACCTGATGTCCTTCGGTCGCATCTCGATGGAGAGCCTGACCGAGGCGCGCATCCTCGTTCTGCAGATGGCCGTGCGCCTGGTGTGCGAGCGGGCGACGGAGGCGGAGTTCGCGGCGCTCGAGGCCAACACCGCGCGCCTGCCGGTCATCGCCGGCGGCGATCCGACCGCCGAGCGCATCGCCGTCAGCCGCGAGTTCTACGGCATCATTGCACGTGCCACGCGGAACGAGCTGCTGCAGGTCATTGTCGAGTCCCTCACCGATATCCTGCTGCAAATGTGGATGAGGAGCCGGGTCGAGGCCCTGCCCGGCCTGGTCGAGGCGCGACGCGAGCTCATAGTCCTGATGCGCGCCCGCGATGGCGACGCGGCGGCGGAGGCGATGGCGCAGCACCTCCGCAACCTGCATGGGCACCTGATGCGCTCGCTGGGGCGCAACCTGGCGCTGGGGCTGACCGCCTAGACCCCAATCGGCGATTCACGCCCTGATTTTTCCCACCCGGGCGAGTGCTGCTGGCTAGCGCAGCAGCTGCTTGGCAATCTGGTTGCGCTGCACCTCGGAGGAGCCCTCATAGATGCGCAGCACCCGGATGTCCCGGTAGAGGCGTTCCACGATGGTGCCGCGGCAGTAGCCGGTACCGCCGAAGATCTGCAGCGCCTTGTCCACGACGCGGCCCCCTGCCTCAGAACAGAAGAGCTTGGCCATCGAGGCCCTGGCCGGCGTAAGTGCCGCCTGGTCGCGGCTCCAGGCGGCCTCCAGCATCACCAGCCGGGCAGCGTGGATCTCGGTCGCCATGTCGGCAAGCATGTGGCGGATGGCCTGGAACTCGGCGATGGGCTGGCCGAAGGCGATGCGCTGCCTGGCGAAAGCAATCGCCTCCTCCAGCGCCAGCTCGCCCATGCCGACGGCCTTGGCGCCGATGCTGACGCGGCCTTCGTTGAGTCCCTCCATGGCATAGGCGAGACCCCTGCCCTCCTCGCCCAGAAGCGCCTCGGCCGGCAGCTCGCAGTCCTGCATGATGATCTCGTGGACGCCGGGCGTTGCCGTGCCCATCAGCGGGGTGACCTTGCCGAGCGAGAAGCCGGGCGTATCCGTCGGCAGGAGAAAGCAGGAGATGCCGCCCTTCGGGCCGGCCGAGCGGTTCGTATAGGCAAAGACCGAGATGAGCTTGGCCTTGTCCGCGTTCGAGATGAAGATCTTGCTGCCATTCAGCATCCAGCCCTGGCCGCAGCGCGCTGCTGTGGTGCGCATGGCGCCCACATCCGAGCCGCCATGCGGCTCCGTCAGCGCGAAGGCCACGGGAATTTCCCCGCGGGTCATGCCGGGCACCCAGCGCTGCTTCTGCTCCGGCGTGCCGTGGTGCAGCAGGGTCTTCGAGGCCGGACCATAGAGCGCACGGAGCTCGGCCCAGAACTGCGGCGGCAGCCGGGAGAGCTCGGCCTCGACGACGCATTTCGCCAGGAAGCTGACCGGCGTGCCGCCGTACTCCTCCGGGAACCCCAGGCCGAAATAGCCGAGCGAGCGCAGCGCCTCATGCACCGCCGGGGACACGACCCCGGTCGCCTGGAAGGCTGGTTCGTGCTCCAGCAGGGACATCGCCAGTTCGCGCGTGGTGGCCTGCAGCGCGGCCACCTCCTCCGGCAGCCGGAGATCCATAACAGCCCCCCCGAATGGTCTAACCATTCTGCGGAGAGTGGGCGGGCCCGTCAAGTGCTCCCGCGGCCCACGTCGCCTGAGCGCGCGATGACCAGCGCGTCCGCAGCGACGGCACCCTTCGCGCCGACGATCAGCGGGTTCACGTCCACCTCGGCGAGAAGGTCTCCAAGGTCCAGGACCGTCTCCGAGAAGCGCAGAAGGATGTCGACCATTGCCGCTTCGTCCCACGGCGGCTGGCGTGGAAACCTTGCAGCAGCTGGTGCCCGCGCTGCCGAGCTTGTCGGTGACATCACACGCGGCGCCCGGCACTGGCGCTTCAGCAGCTTGCGCAGCGGGCGCTCGGTGGCCCGCTTGTCTCGCCGGCTCTGCACCAGCACTTCGAGCACCACGCCAGTCTGATCCACGGCACGCCACAGCCAAACCTGACAGTGCACATCCTCCCCGTCGGCAGAGCCGAACGCTACTTGGCGCTCCGCAAGGACCGGAGCGAGCAGGTCACCGGTAGCCCTCCGGTTTCATCAATCTGCTACGCATCCGTCACACTACCGCAAAGACACGGATTTACTGCGGCTCAGCGGTCGAGCCGACTCGTCATGATGATCCTTGTCCACGACGTCCCCGGACGTCTTCGTTTCGAAGCTCCGCGCGCCAAGCGCGATCTCCGCGCCGCCGCGATGCTGCGACGCCGCGCGCGCTCCATCGACGGTGTGACGTCAGCGACAGTGAACCCTGTCACCGGAAGCCTCGTCCTGCGCTACGATGGGTTCTTCACCACGCGGGCGCAGATCCTGGCCAGCCTCGGGGCGCAGGAGCGACCTGTGGCTGCGTCCCCAATCTCCATGGCCCGCCCGGAGCGCCGCCTGGCGCTGACACCCCGAGGCGAGGCCATCGCCGAGATGATCGCCGACTTGATCGCCAAGCGGCTGGTCGACCATGCCGTGAAGGTCGCCGTCGCCGCCATCGTCTGACGCGGAAGCCGTCCAATCCAGGGAAACCCGCGGCCCGGAGAAGGCCGGGGGCGGGCTACTCCGCGGTCGCGCCGCCATCGCCCTGCCGCGCCATCCGGTATGCGGTGTAGGCGTAGATGAACAGCGCCGAGGCCGGGCCCAGTATCCGCCTGCCCCTTGCAAGCTGGTAGGCACCGATCCCCGCAAGCCCGGCGGACAGCCACGGGGATTCCCGCGCGCGATGCAGCCTGTAGGCGTGCCATAGGCTGGAGACGGCGTTCCCGAAAAGACGGCCCCGGACGGCCTGGTAGGCACCCAGCCCGGCAAACCCGACGGCGAGCGCCGGCAGTGGGTCCCGCCATGGGCGGACGCTCCCGCTCCGTGGCCTTGCCCGATCGGTGGTGCCCTGCGGGCGGATATCAAAAAGCCCACGTTCCCGTGCCGCATCAGCAAGGGAGGCGGTGTGGTTGCCCTCCTGCAGCACAAGGATGCCGCCGGTGCGCCAGTTCGTGCGCAACTGCCGGATGCCGGGCAGGCCGCGGAGCTGCGCTTCGACGGCAAGGAAGAAGGCACGATCGCCGCGACGGCTGGGTATGCGGAGCCGCATGCGGCCGGGAAGCTGGTGCTCGATCAGGCCACTCGGCGGCGGCATGGCATCCTCCTCCCCTCCCGATGATCGTGCGGCGCGGTGACTCCAGACGAGTTTAGTTGTGCCAACTCCGGCGGTGATCCCACGTTTCGCTGTGGCCTCGCGCCGGCGGCGCCGGCATGGCGAGCAACCCCTGCGGGACGGAGGGAACGGATGGCTCGGAGCTACGGTGCTGGTGTGGCGACGGGGCTCGCATTCGGCCTGGTGGCGGCGCTGCTCGCCCCCGCGCTGCGCCCGGTGGCCTCGCGCTGGGGTCGGCCGCTCGCCAAGGGCGCCATCAAGGGTGGCCTGGAGACCTATGAAACCGCCCGCGAACGCATCGCGGTCCTGGGCGAGCAGCTCGAGGATCTGATTGTGGAGGCCCAGGTGGAGCGAGCAACCGAACAGCTCCGCGCCGGGCGCCCTGCCGATGTGGCGCCGCGGAGCGCTGCCTGATCCCTCGGCTGCCGTCAGACGCCGGCGCCGCTGCCGGTGGTGCGCCCGCGGCGCAGCGCGCGGTTGACCGCATAGGGCAGCATGCCGGCCCCGAGCGTTACCGCAACGCCCAGCGGTCCGAGCGGCGCGATGCCCAGCAGGCGACGCAAGCCCGGGACCAGCAAGGCCGCCCCCTGGGCCGCGGCTGAGACGCCAAGCGCCGCGGCGAGCGCCGGGTTCGGCGGCCTCGGCCTGCTCTCTCCGGCGCCCGGGCGGCAGCTCAGCGTGTGCATGAGCTGCGCCGTGATCAGGCTGCCGAAGGTCATGGTGCGCGCCTCCGGCCCGACGCCGTGACGCAGCACGCCGAAGCCGCAGGCGAGCAGCGGGCCAAGGGCGAGGACCGCGCCATCGCCGGCGACGGCCGCGAATTCCTGCCCACGCAGCACCGCCTCTTCCGCCGGCCGCGGCGGCTCCAGCATCAGGCCAGGGGCCGGGGGCTCCAGGGCCAGGCCGAGGCCAGGCAGGATGTCGGTCACCAGGTTGATCCAGAGCAGTTGCGCCACCGAGAGCGGCTCGGCGATCCCGGCCGCCGTCCCGGCGAGCACGACGCCGATCTCGCTCAGATTCGTGCCCAGCAGGTAGCGGATCGACCGTCGGACATTGCCGTAGGTGGCGCGCCCGCGCTCGATGGCGACGGCGAGGGTGGCCAGGTCGTCGGTCTGCAGCACCACGTCCGCGACCTCGCGCGCCGCCTCGGTGCCATCGCGCCCCATGGCGATGCCGACATCGGCGGCCTTGAGCGCCGGGCTGTCATTGATCCCGTCGCCGATCATGGCGACGACGAGGCCCGCCTCCTGCAGCGCCAGGATCACCTGCAGCTTCTGCGCCGGGCTGACCCGTGCCAGGACATGCGCGCGCCGCGCCACCGCCGCGACCTCGCCCGGGGCGAGGCGCTCGAGCTCGACCGCATCAAGCACCTCCGGCTGCTCTCCCGCAGGGGCCAGGCCGAGTTCCCGCGCCACGGCGCGCGCCGTCGGCACCTGGTCGCCGGTCATCATCAGCGCATGCACGCCGGCACCGTGCAGCGTGCGCATGAGCGCGGCGACGCCGGGGCGCACCGGGTCCGCCATCCCGGCGAGCCCCACCCAGGTCAGCCCCTCGGCCGCGACGTCCCCGTTCCCCGCAACCAGCGGCGCGTCATCGCGGAAGGCGAAGCCCAGGACCCGCAGCGCCTCGCCCGCCATCGCCGCGTTGGCCCGGCCGATCGCGGCGCGGTCCGCCTCGGTCAGCGGATATCTCTCGCCCTGCTGCAGCCGCCAGGTGCAGTGGGCAAGCACCTCCTCGGGGCTGCCCTTCACCGCCAGCAGCGCGTCGTCGTCGGAGCCTGGGCGGCGGTGGATGGAGGCCATGAAGCGATAGGTCTCGGTGCGCTGGCGGAGCCCGAGCCGCGGGTGTCGCCGGCGCAGCGCCACCGGGTCCAGGCCGGCCTCGAGCGCCAGTTGCACCAGGGCCGACTCGGTCCCCGATCCGCTGATCGCGGGAGGTCGCCCGCCCCCACGCTCCTCCACCTGCGCCTCGCTGCACAGCACGCCGATCTCGATCAGCCGCCGCAAATCGCCGGCCTGCCGAGCCGCCGGGGCGCCGTCCCGCAGTTCCGGCAGCGCGTGGTCCTCGCCGATGCGCAGCGGCGCGTCCCCGACATCCAGGGCGATGGCGGTCACGGACATGCGGTTCAGGGTCAGCGTGCCGGTCTTGTCGAAGCAGATCAGGCCGACCGAGGCGAGGGTCTCGACCGCGTCGAGGCGGCGGACCAGCACGTCGCGCCGCCGCATCTCCTCCACCCCGAGCGCGAGCGTGGTGGTGGCAACCGTGGGCAGCGCCTCCGGCACCGCCGCGACGGCGAGCGAGACGGCGGAGCGCACCATCTGGAGCACGGCGAAGCCGCGCAGCAGCCCGACGCCGAACACCGCCCCCGAAATGCCGAAGACGAGCCAGACCACCTGGCTGCCGACGCCCTCGAGCTGGCGCTGCATCGGCGTCTGTGGCGTCGCCGCGCCGCCGGCCAGGCGCTGGATCCGGCCCATCTCCGTGCGCGGTCCGGTGGCGACCGCGATCGCCATGCCGCTGCCGCCGGTGACCACGGTGCCGCGGTGGACCATCCCCCGCCGCTCACCGAGGGCCACGCTGCCATGCACCGCATGGGGGGTCTTGCGAACAGGCTGGCTCTCGCCGGTGAGCAGCGCCTCGCTCACCGTCAGGTCCTGGGCCGAGACGACCCGGGCATCCGCCGCGACCAGCGTGCCCCGCCGCAGCGGCAGCAGGTCGCCTGGCACGACCGCCTCCACCGGTATCTCGACCTCGATCCCGTCGCGCAGCACCCTGGTCCTTCGATCACCGGCATCGTCGAGGCTGCGGATGGTGCGCTCGGACCGGCTCTCGACACCGAAGCCGATCGCCCCGTTGAGCACCACGACCGCGAGGATCGCCACCGCCTCCAGCGCGCCGCCGGTGACCATGGAAACCGCGGCGGCCCCGGCGAGCAGGCCGACGGGCAGGTTGGCGAATTGCCCGAGCAGCATGCCGAGGGCCGAGTGCGCCGGCGGCTTCGGAAAGGCGTTGGGACCCACCTCCGCGAGGCGCGCGCGCGCATCCTCGGTCGGGAGCCCCGAGGTCGGATCGGTGCCAAGCGCCTCGGCGACCGCCGCGGCATCGCGCGCGGCCCAGTCCGCCCCGCCGCTTCCGCCGGCGAGCGCCTCCTCCGGCGGGGGCTGGACCTCGCCCCGCGCGAGGGCGCCTGCGCGATCGATGATCGTCGCCACCGGCACGAGGTCCGGATCGTGGTGCACGAGCAGGTTGCCGGTGCGCGGGTTCGCCGCGGCCGAATGGACGCCAGGGAGCGCCGCCAGGCCGCGTTCAAGCGCGCTCTTCAGCGCGGTGGACCGGTGCAGGCCAGCAACCTGCAGCCGTGCGCGACCGGCGACGGCCGTATGCAGAGGCGTGACGGCGGTGGCGCTGCCCCGCGCCTCCGAGGCCGCGCCGGTTGCGGCGGCCATCCGGGCCGTCGGTCGATTCTCCGGGGCGGGCGAGGGGAGGACGTCGGACGGGCCGTTCCCGACGGCACAGTCATTGCCGCGCTCGTCCATCGGCAAAGCCTCGCGCATGCTCGCGGGTCATCTCCCTCGCTGGCCGCAGGCCCCGCCTGGCGCCACAAGGCGGGTGGCGCCGCACCGGAGATGCAGGAACGGCCCACCCGAAGGTGGGCGAGAGGATCAGGCCGGCGAGTGCTCGCGCGGGCCGGGGCTGGCGGGTTTCGCCCGGGTGGCCCGGGACTCGTCGAGTTCGGACCGCGCCTCGGCCACCATATCGCCGCTCATCTCGTTGACGCGCGCGGCGCCCTCCCGCCCCGCCTCATAGGCGAGGACGCCGACCTTGATGACGGCTTTCGCCGCCGGTCGCAGAACCGCGCCGACCAGCGGGGTGAGCAGGGGCCCGACCACAGCGGCGCCGACACCGATGGCAAGACCCGTGGCAATGTTGCCGCTCTTGAACATGTCTTCAAAGAAAGCCATCGTTTTACGTCTCCTTCGTATTGCTCGCTCGGATCGTCCTCGACTTTCGCCGCGACGCCCTCGCGGCTGGGGCCGCTTGACGGGCAGGTGTCACCCCCTGCTTCGGTGCTTCCTGACGGCCGGCGATCCCGGGACGCGGGGCCGCTGTAACGCGGCTCCGTCCCGATGCGCCGCGGCTGTCGAACTCGGCCTGCGCCTCCGCGAAAAGGACAGTCACCGCCGCGCTGATGGGCGCCACGGTGCCACGGCAGATCTCAAGCCCGGCCTGGGCCGCCACCCTCGCTACGGGACGCACAATCGAGGAAATCGCGGACAGCAGGAGCGGCGCCAGCACAACGGTGCCGATGCCGGTCACGAGCCCGGTCGCCGCATTGCCCTTCAGTGTGTC
>DASQVL010000115.1:0-6653 GCA_035640795.1 Crenalkalicoccus sp.
CCTCCTCCGTCACGGCCTGCTCGAGCGGGCGGTGCGCGCCGAAGAGGCGGAGGACCAGGGCGGTGGAGGCGCCGAGCAGCCAGACCACGGGGCCGGTGACGCGCGCGAGCCAGGCCATCGGCTGCGCCACGCGCACCGCGAAGCGCTCCGGGTTGCGGAGCGCGAGCTGCTTCGGCACCAGCTCGCCGATGATCAGGCTCGCATAGGTGATGGCGATCACGACGAGCGCGAAGGCGAGCTGGGTGGCGAAGGGCGCGAGCCAGGGGATGCCGGCGAGCACGGCGCCGAGCGGCTTGGCGAGGCGCGCGCCGCCGAAGCCGCCCGCCAGGATGCCGACCAGCGTGATCCCCACCTGCACGGTGGGCAGGAAGCGCTGCGGGTCCTCGGCCAGCATGAGCGCGACGGCCGCCCCGCGGCTGCCGCGCCGCTCCATGGCCTGGAGCCGGGCCCGGCGCGCGGAGACGATGGCGAGCTCGCTCATCGCGAAGGCGCCGTTCAGCGCCACCAGCAGCAGGATGATCGCGATCTCCAACCCGGTTCCCATCGGCGCCTCTCCCGGCCGCGCCTTCTACGCCGCGCCGGCCGCGCCGCGTAAGCCGGGGCTTGCGCGCGGCGACGCCATCGCCACCCTGCGCCGCATGGCGCCCGACCTGCCCCGCCCCGCCCTCTGGCTCGGCCTCGCCGGGCTGCTGCCATTCCTGGCCAGCGCCGCCGCCGCGCTGGCGCTGGCCGAGGATCCGCAGCGCTTCCTGCCGACCGTGCAGGTCGGCATCACCCTGGTCGGGATCCTGGCCGGCGGCTTCGGCGGCGCGCGGCTCGCCGGGCCGCTGGCCGATGTCCTGGCACGCATCCCCGTGCTCGCCGGCATCGCGCCGCAGCTCGCCTTCGCTCTGGTCGTCGTGGCGATCACCTATGCCAACCTGATCGTCGGGGAGCTGGTGCCGAAGCAGCTCGCGCTGCGCGACCCGGAGCGCATCGCGGTGGCGGTCGCGCGGCCGCTCGCCTGGCTCTCCCGCGTCACCGCGCCGCTGATCTGGGTGATGAGCCGCTCTTCCTCCCTCGTTCTCCGGCTCTTCGGCGCGCACCGGCCGCTGGAGCAGGCGGTGACGGAAGAAGAGGTGAAGGCGGTGGTCGCCGAGGGCGCCGAGACCGGCGCCCTGGAGACCGAGGAGCGGCACATGATCGAGCGCGTGCTGCGGCTGGCCGACAAGCCGGTGCGTGCGCTGATGACGCCGCGGAACGACGTCGCCTGGATCGACCGCAACGCCTCGCCCGCCGAGATCGCCGCGGCGCTGCGCGAGCACCCGGTGAACCGCTTCGTCGTCGCCGACGGGCGGATCGACAACGTGGTGGGCGTGGTGTCCGCGAAGGACCTGCTGGACCAGGTGCTGGAGGGCGCGCCGCTCTCGCTCGCCCGGGTGCTGCGCCAGCCGATCGTGCTGCCCGACAACCTGCCCGCGCTGGATGCGCTGGAGCGGCTGCGGCAGGACCCGCTCGGCATCGCGCTGGTGCTGGACGAGTATGGCAGCTTCGAGGGGGTGGTCACCGCCTCCGACCTGCTGGAGGCGATCGTGGGCGAGCTCGGCCCGCCGGAGCCGCCGGAGAAGCCGGGGGAGGCGATCCAGCGCGCCGATGGCAGCCTGCTGCTGGACGGGATGATGCCGAGCGACGAGCTGCGCGCGCAGCTAGAGCTGCCGCCGCTGCCCTATGCCGGCACCTACCACACGGTGGCCGGGCTGATGCTGGCGTTGCTGCAGCGCGTGCCGCGGGAGGGCGACCGGATCGTCTGGGCGGGCTGGCGGTTCGAGATCGTGGACATGGACGGGCGGCGCGTGGACAAGGTGCTGGCGAGTCGCGAGGAGACGGTGGGGGCGGGGTAGGGTTGCAGGCCGGGTCGTCTGGCTGGCACGAGCGGGTTGGGCCGCGCTGCCCTGAAAAGGATCAGAAAAAGGATGGTGGGGGTCTTGGGGGAGGAAGTTCCCTTCCTCCCCCAAGAGCAAGCTACGATCGGCATGCGCGGCATTTGCCGCGGCGGCCATTATTCGGCCGCTCAGCCTGCTTCGCAGGCTGCAAATCAGGAATAATGCAGGGCGGTATCAGCCCCGCAGCGACTGCCTCATCCCCTCCAGCATCGCGATGTGCTGCTGGATCGACGGCAGCGCCACCGCTGCCACGATCTGATCGTCCCGCCCGCCGCCACCGCGCGCCACGGTGGACTGCAGGTCCAGCAGCTCCCGGTGCCCGCGCAGCTGCTCATGCACATAGCCGCGGTCGAAGTCGAAGCCCTGCAGCTGCTGCAGCCGCTGCATCGCCTCCGCCTCGCGCTGCGTCACCGGCACGCCGCCGGGGATCACGCCGAAGCCGGCGATCCGCATCGCCTCCACGATGCCGCGCTGCTCGGCGATCTCGAAGCCGGCGAATTGCCGGATCAGCGGGTTCTGCGAGCGCCTTTCGGCCAGCTCGCTGGTCCGCATGGTGAAGGCGCCGGCCATCAGGATCTGCTGCCGCAACCCCTCGGCGCCGTACTGCGCGCGGGCCGGGCGGAAGGCGGCGAGGCCGGGCAGCGCCAGGGCGGCGCCGGCCAGGGCGAGGCGACGGTTCATGGGGAGCTCCCGCATCTTTTGTCTGCCGCGGAAACGGCGGCGCATCGCCGCGGTTGCCCCGCGCAGGAGCGCGGCGGTCGGCCCGGCCGCGTCATATTCACGGAGGCGTCGTTCGCAGCGGGGCGCCGCGTCGCAAACGGCGCGCCCACCTGCCACGCCGGCAGGCGGAGAACGGCATGACCGATATGACGAGGACCCCTACCGCACCCCGCCGCGGGCGATCGGCGCGATGAATTGCGGCTCGGTATCCCAGGGGAACAGGATCCAGGTGTCCTGGCTCACCTCGGTGATGAAGCTGTCCACCAGCGGCCGTCCCTTGGGCTTGGCATAGACCGTGGCGTAATGCGCCTGCGGCAGCAGCGCGCGCACCACCCGCGCCGTGGTGCCGGTGTCCACCAGGTCGTCCAGCACCAGCCAGCCCGTGCCGTCGCCGGCGGCGGCGGGCGGCTTCACCACCTGCGGCGCGCCGCGCTCCTCCTCGTCATAGGTGACGACGGAGACCGTCTCGATCTGCCGGCATTCCAGCTCCCGCGCCACGATCGCGGCCGGGATCAGCCCGCCCCGCGTCACCGCGCAGATGCCGGCAAAGGGACCGCGCTCCATCAGCCGCCAGGCCAGCGCCTTGCTGTCCCGGTGCAGCTGGTCCCAGGTGACGATGTAGTAGCGCGGCGAGCCCGCCATCAGAACATCCGCCCGCCATCGGGCACCTTGAGATCGGGCCTGATCAGCACCACCGCCCCGTCCTCGTCCGGCACGCCGAGCACAAGCACCTCGCTCAGGAAGGGCCCGATCTGCCGCGGCGGGAAGTTCACCACCGCCAGCACCTGCCGCCCGATCAGCCGGTCCGGCACGTAGTGCACCGTGATCTGGGCGGAGGAGGCGCGCACGCCGATGGCGCCGCCGAAATCCACCCAGAGCTTGATGGCGGGATTGCGCGCCTCCGGGAAGGGCTGCGCGTCCACCACCGTGCCGACGCGGATCTCCACCGCCGCGAAGGCGTCGTAGCCGATCGTCTCCTGCATCGCGCCATTCCTTCAGATGCCGGCATGGCCCGGCTTCATCAGCAGCAGCCGGATCGCCGAGACGCGGAGCTCGGCCTCCGGCATCCGGCGGAAGGGCGCGGCCATGCGCGCCTGCGGCAGCGGCGGCGCCGGCCAGCGCTCACGCCAGGCGATGGCGGCGCGGAAGCCCGCCGCGCGCGCCAGGGCGAGCAGCTCCGACTCCCGCAGCCGGTTCGTGTAGAAGCCGGAGCGGGCGGCGAACCAGGGCGCCTCCCACAGCCTCGCGCCGAAACGCAGGCTCTCCAGCCCGCCGCCGAGATGGTCCATCAGGTCCACCCAGTGCCAGCCGAGCCCGCCCGGCGCGGTCACCCGGTGGAGCTCGGCGAAGAGGCGCGGCATCTCCGCGCGCCGCACATGCTCGAGCACCGCGACCGACCAGCTCAGCTCGACCGAGGCCGCGGGGAGCGCTGCGAGGCTCGCCACGCCCCCGGTCAGGTATTGCGCGCCGGCCGCGGCCAGCATCGCCTCCCGATCCATGCCGGGCGGCGGCGCCGGCGTGCCGCGGGCGGCGAGGAGGGCGGCGACCGCCGCGTAGTGCCGCATGTCGCGGGTGGCGAAGTCCCCCGTATCCACCAGGACGGAGCGCGGCACCCCGCGCGCCGCGGCGGCCAGCGCGGAGCCGAGGCTGTCCCCGGGCCCGAGCTCCAGCATCGCGGAAGGCGGGCCCTGCCGACGCGCTGCCCAGGCGGCGAAGGCGCTCTCGAAGGCGGTGACCGGCCGCGCCGGGTCCCGGTCCGTCCGGCCATGGCGGAACAGGCCGAGCCGTGCCCAGCCCCGGTAGCCGACCGGCAGGCGGGAGAGCACGAGCTTCGCCGCGATCTTCGCCCACCAGGGCAGCGGCAGGCCGCGCCCCGTCCCGGGCGCCCGCAGCACCTCCTCGGCGATCGCCTCCTGCACGCCCGGCCTCTCTGCCCTCGCGCCCCCACTCTGCCCCGGGCGGCAGGGCTTGGCGACAGTCCGGCGGGTGACTAGACCCGTGGCGGGCCTGGGCGATCGCGGGCTGAGGCTTGCAATGCGCGTGGCGGTTGCCGGCCGGTCCGGCGGCGCCTGCAGGAAGGATGTCGGCACGCATGAAACGCGATTTCCACGCGCCCGGCCGCAGCGCCGTCCACGCCACAAGCGGCATGGCCGCGACCTCCATGCCGATCGCAACGCTGACCGCGCTCGACGTGCTGCGCCAGGGCGGCAATGCGCTGGACGCGGCGATCGCCGCCTGCGCCGTGCTCTGCGTGGTGGAGCCGCAGAGCACCGGCATCGGCGGCGACTGCTTCTGCCTCTACGCCCCCGCGGGCCAGGGCAAGGTGGTGGCGCTGAACGGCAGCGGCCGCGCGCCGGCGGCGGCGACGCCGGAAGCCCTGCGCGCGGCGGGCGTCGCGGCGCTCGATCCCGCCTCGGCGCATGTGGTCACGGTGCCCGGCGCGATCTCCGCCTGGGCGCGGCTGAACGCGACCTTCGGGCGGAAAGAGCTCGGCGCGTTGCTGCAGCCGGCGATCCGCTGCGCGGAGGAAGGCTGGCCGGTGCATGCGCGGGTGGCGCTGGACTGGGCGGCGGGGATGGAGCGCCTTTCCGTCCACCCCGCCACGGCGCGCCGCTTCCTGCGCGATGGCGAACCCCGGCGGGAGGGCGAACGCTTCGTGCAGCCGGAACTCGGCCGCACGCTGCGCGCCATCGCCGCGCAGGGCGCCGCCGGCTTCTACCGGGGCGAGGTCGCGGCCGACATGGTCGCGACGCTGCGCGGGGCGGGCGGCCTGCACACGGAGGAGGATTTCGCCGAGGGCGAGACGGCGGCCGAGTTCGTCGAGCCGATCTCCGCCGACTGGCGCGGCGTGAAGGTGTTCCAGTGCCCGCCCAACGGCTCCGGCGTCATCGCGCTGCAGATGCTGGGCATACTCGAAGGCTTCGGGAGCCCCGGCGCCGACCCGCTCGGCGCGCTCCGCCTGCACCGCCATGTCGAGGCCGCGCGCCTCGCCTACCGCGACCGCGACGCCTGGCTCGCCGACCCGGCGCAGGTGGAGGTGCCGGTCGCGCGCATGCTGGACCGTGGCTACCTCGCGCATCTCCGGGCGCAGATCCGCGACGACCGCGCCATGCCAGCCCTGCCGCCCGCGGAGCCGGACTGGGCGCGGCACCGCGACACCGTCTATCTCTGCGTGGTGGATGAGGAGGGGAATGCCTGCTCCTTCATCAACTCGCTCTTCCAGTCCTTCGGCAGCGGCATTCTGGCGGAGCGCTCCGGCGTGCTGTTCCAGAATCGCGGCTTCGGCTTCCGGCTGCAGGAAGGCCACCCGAACTGCATCGCCCCGCGCAAGCGGCCGCTGCACACCATCATGCCGGGCATGGTGATGCGGGAGGGCGCAGAGGGGCTGCAGGTGCTGATGCCCTACGGCGTGATGGGCGGCCACTTCCAGCCCATGGGCCACACCCTCTTCCTCTCCAACCTCTTCGAGTTCGGGCTCAACGTGCAGGAGGCGCTGGACTGCCCGCGCCTCTTCCCCCTGCCCTCGATGGGGGAAGTCCAGCTGGAGCGCGGCATCCCGGCGGCGGTGGCGGAGCAGCTCGCCGCCCTCGGCCATGCCTGCGTCCCGGTGGCGCGGCCGCATGGCGGCGGCCAGGCCATCATGATCGACCATGCGCGGGGTCAGCTGATGGCGGGCAGCGATCCGCGCAAGGATGGCTGCGCGCTGGGGTACTGACCCGTGCCGCTCGCCGCGCTCCGGGCCGACATCACGACGCTGGCGGTGGACGCCATCGTCAACGCGGCGAATGAGCAGCTCGCCCAGGGCGGCGGCGTCTGCGGCGCGATCTTCCGCGCCGCCGGCGCGGCGGAGCTGGCGGCGGCCTGCGCGCCGCTCGCCCCCTGCCCGACCGGGGAGGCGCGGACCACGCCCGGCTTCCGCCTGAAGGCGCGGCACGTGATCCACGCCGTGGGCCCGGTCTGGCATGGCGGCGGGCAGGGCGAGCCGGCGCTGCTCGCCAGCGCCTATCGCGC
>DASQVL010000116.1:0-5299 GCA_035640795.1 Crenalkalicoccus sp.
GACCGTCGCGACCCGCACGCTCGGCACGAAATCGCGCTCCCGCTCCGCGGTCGCCATGACCTCGTGCTGCTGCGAATAATGGCCCCATGCGCCCAGCGACATGCCGCCGGCGAGCAGGACAAGCGCGCCGAGGGCGAACAAGCGCCCGCCCCGCCGCCGCCGCACTCTCGGGCGAGGCTTCGACGCGCTCTCCACGTCGCGACCCATGGGCAGGTCGCCCCGAAGATCGCGGGTGCGGACCTCATTCCGGTCACCATTCTCATTCATCGGGAAGCTTCTCGAAGACGCCATGGGCCGCGACGCCGTCGTTGCGCTTGCGCAGCACGGCAAACAGATACGGCACGATCAGCAGGGTGGTCGGGGTCGCGAACAGGAGCCCTCCGATGACCGCGCGCGCCAGCGCCGCGTTCTGCTCCTCACCAGGGCCGCCGATCGCCATCGGGATCATGCCGACGATCATCGCGGCCGCCGTCATCAGCACGGGCCGGATCCGGGTACGGCCCGCGTCGATGGCGGCCCGGAACGCGGTCCTGCCTGCAAGCTGCTGCTCGCGCGCGAAGGTGACCAGCAGAATGGAATTCGCCGAGGCGACACCCACCGCCATGATCGCACCCATCAGCGAGGGGACGCTCAGCGTGGTGCCGGTGATGAAGAGCATCGTGACAATGCCGCATAAGGTCGCCGGCAGTGCCAGGATCACCACGAAGGGTTCGCCGAAATTCTGGTAATTCACCACCATGAGCAGGTAGACGAACACGGCGGCGAACAACAGCCCGAGGCCCAGATTCCGGAAGGAGTCGCGCATGCTCTGGACCTGCCCGAGTACCTGGATCGTGTTGCCGGGCTTGAGCTCCCTCTGCAGCTCCGTGGTGATCCTGTCGATCTCGTCGGAGATGCTGCCGAGATCGCGGCCTTGCACGCTCGCATAGACGTCGTACACCGGCTGGATATTGGTCTGATTCAGATTCGTGGGAACGCTGTCACGCTGCAACGTCGCCAGGTTGCGCAGGAGCCCCGGAATGGGCGGACCGGTGGTGGCCATCGACGTGGACACCGGCGTGTTGCCGAGTTCGCCGAGCGAGTCCACGAGGTACTGCGGTGTCTGGACCGTGATGTAATAGGGAATCCCGCTTGCCGGATCGGTCCAGAAATTGGGCGTGACCTGCGCCGAGGAGCTGAGACTGATGTTGAGGTCGTTGGCGATCGCCTGCGCATTGAGACCGAACTGCAGTGCCCGGGATCGGTCGATCTTGGCCAAGAAGGCCGGCGCATCGAGCTCCTGCTGGAGATGGGCGTCGGCGATACCCGGGATGGCCGCCACGCGGCGTCGCAGCTCATGCGCCACGCGCAGGTCGGTCTCGCGGTCGCGGCCGACGACCTGGACGTCGATCTGCGCCGGCAGTCCGAAGTTGAGGATCTGGGTGACCATGTCGGCGGCCTGGAAATAGAACGTCACCGACGGAAAGGCGGCCGGCAGCACCTCGCGCAGCCGGCGCACGTAGCCGGCGGTCGGCGCGTGGCCCGCCTTGAGCGATATGAGGATCACGCCGTCGTTGACGTTGATGGTCGAGCCGTCCGTGAAGGCGAGGTTGTACGTCCGTTGCGGCACGCCGATGTCGTCGACGATGAGGTCGCGCTCGCGCGCCGGAATGACCTCGCGGACCTTGTCCTCGACCTCCTGGAAGATGCGCTCGGTGGCTTCGATGCGGGTCGCCGCCGGGGCCCGGACGTGGAGCTTGATCTGTCCTCCGTCGATGGCGGGGAAGAAGTCGCGGCCGACCACGGCGGCCATTACGCCTCCCAGCGCGAGCATCAGGGCGGCAACCGCCGGGACAATCAGCCGCCGCTTGAGCAGCATCGTCAGCGCTCGCACGTAGGCCCGGCGAAACCGCTCGAAGCCGCGCTCGAAGCCTTGGTGCAAGCGCGCGAACCAGTTGCCCGGGCCGTCCGTGCCGCCGTGGTGCTCGCCCTTGAGCAGCAGGCCGATGATGACCGGTGTCAGCGTCCTCGAGAGCGCATAGGACACCAGCATCGCGAACACGACCGCGAGCCCGAGTGGCGTGAACAGGAACTTTGCCGGCCCCTCGAGAAACACCACCGACGAGAACACGCAGCTGATCGCCAGCGTCGAGACCATGGTCGGGACCGCGATGTCGGCGGAGCCGCGCAGCGTCGCGGCGGCGAGGTCCATGCCTTCGCTGCGCAGCCGGTGCGTGTTCTCGATCGTCACCGTCGAATCGTCGACCAGGATGCCGACCGCGAGCGCCAGCCCGCCCAGCGTCATGGTGTTGAGCGTGTGGCCGAGGAAGTGCAGCACGACGATCGACGTCAGGATCGACAGCGGGATCGAGATCAGGACGATCAGGGTCGACCGCCATGAGCCGAGAAACAACAGGATCATCAGCCCGGTCAGCGCGGCCGCGATCGCGCCCTCGCGGACCACGCTCGTGACTGATGCGGTGACGAGCTTCGATTGATCGAACAGCTCGTTGATGGTCAGCCCGGGCGGCGCGGCCGCGCGTGCGGTCTGCAGGACCTTCCGAACGCCATTGACGACGGCGAGCGTCGAGGCGTTGCCGTTCTTGATGACGCTCAGCAGGACGGAGCGCCGGCCGTCCTGGCGCACGATGTTCTGCTGCACCGCCCAGCCGTCGTGCACCTGGCCGACATCCTTCAGGAACACCGTCTGGCCGTTCGTGTATTTGATCGGGATGTCGTTGAGGTCGGCGATGGACGTGGGCATCGCATTGGTGCGCACCGTGTATTGCGTGTCGCCGATCTTGGCGAGACCCGACGGCAAGGTCAGGTTCTGGGCATTGACCGCGTTCACCACGTCCGCCGGGGTCAAGCCCCTGGCCTGGAGCTTGACCGGGTCGATGTCGACCATGATCTGCCGGTATTTTCCTCCGTCCGGAGTCGGGAACGTGACGCCAGGGACAGGGGCGAGCTGCTGGCGCAGGTTATAGTAGCCGTAGTCGTAAAGCTTCTGCTCGTTGAGATTGTCGGAAGCGAGACTGAGTTGCAGGACCGGAATGCTCGAAGCGTTGTAACTCACGACTATGGGCGCTTGGATTCCCGCCGGCAGCAGCACGCGTATGAAATTCGTGGCAGACACGATCTGTGTGATGGCGAGCTCGACGTTGACGTCCGGCTGAAAGAAAATCTTCTGGACTGCGATTCCATTCAGCGTCTGCGCCTCCATGTTCTTGATGCCGGACACGCTCGTGCTGATTGCATACTGACTGTAGGTGCTGACGCGCTGCTCCATTTCCGGCGTGCTCAGACCCGTATATTGCCAGATGACCGTGACGACCGGAATGTTAATCTCGGGGAAGATATCCATCGGCATGACGGCAATGGCCGAAACCCCCAGGAACACGATCAGGGCAGCCAGGACGTAGAAGGTGTGTGGGAATTTCAGCGCGAAGCGAACAATGCCCATACCAGTGCTCCTGCTAGGAAGCCCGGGCGATGGCGGCGCGTCCCGTCAATTCGTTGCCTTCGCGGAAGCCAGTGCGAACGAGGGGCATGCCTGTTCTCCTGACGCTTTGAGGCCAAATCCCTGGCCGACCGAAGGGCGGCGGCATATCCGCACATCCTTGCGTCTGGCCGAATATCTGCACATGCTGGCGCCTCGGATAGCTGCATATGCTGATACCGAGGGTCAAGGCCGAACACGGAGGAGTGAGTGAGAGATGGCGGGCAGGAAGGACCAGGTTGCAGAACCCCGCAAGGGCGGCTTGTGCAATTGCACGGCGCTGCGCAAGGCGTCACGCCGCATCTCGCAGCTCTACGACACGGCTCTCGCCCCTAGCGGCCTGAAGACGACGCAGCACGCGATCCTCACTCAGGTCGGACGATCGGAGCCGACCACGGTTGGCGAGCTCGCAGAGGCGCTGGTGATGGACGCCGGGGCGCTCGCCCACACGCTGAAGCCGCTGGAGCGCGACGGCCTCATCGCTGCCGCGGTCGATCCGGACGATCGGCGCCATCGGCTGATAACCCTCACGCGGAGAGGCCGCGCGAAGCTCGCCGAAACCAATGCCCTGTGGGCGAAGGCTGAACGGGGCTTCGAGGCCGCCTTCGGCCGCGCCGAGGCCGAGGCGCTGCGCGAGGCGCTGCGCTTCCTGATCTCGGACGACTTCGGCGCCAAGTTCGAGGGCGTCCTGTCCGCCTCAGTTCGCTGAACCGGCGATGGGCCGCGCCGGCGGCGAGGCCCGGCAACGCGGCCCGGACGGCCGGCGGCCAGCGGCGGGCGCCTCGCCGCCGTGTCCGGCACTGCGGATGCGCAGGGTGGTCTGCCGCGGCGGCGTGGCGAGGGCGCCGGCGGCCGGAGGCGCGGGGCGACCGGACGCGGGCGGGCCGGCGCGGCCCGATTGCCCCACCGGGCTTGCAGCGACGCCCCGACATCTGTTTGTCTAGGTCTATGGACCAAGCGGCGACGGCACCCGAGGTGATGCGGCGCTTCGGGGAGGGCGCGGCACTCGAACGCAGCTCCCCCCTGCCGCTGCACGCGCAGCTCCGCCGCCTGCTGACGGGCGTCATCGCCAAATGGCCCTCCCCCGCCCTGCGCTTCCCGACGGAGCGCGAGCTCAGCCAGCACTTCGGCATCAGCCGCATGACGGTGCGCCACGCCCTCGATGAGCTGGTGGAGCGCGGCCACCTGCGCCGCAGCCGCGGCGCCGGCACCTTCGTGGCGTTCCGCAAGGTGGAGGAGCGCTTCACGCCGGCGATGGACTTCCTGGACCAGTGGGCGCACCACGGCCGGGCCATCGCCTTCCGCCTGCTCCGCTACGGCCTGCGCCCGGCACCTGCGGCGGAAGCGGCGGCGCTCGGCCTCGCGCCGGACACATCCTGCCTGGTGATCGAGCGGCTCAGGCTCGCCGGCACCGTCCCCGTCTCGCTCGACCTGCGCGTGGTGCCGCCGGCGCTGGCCGGCCATGTCGGCCGCAAGGTCGCCGCCTCCGGCTCCCTGCTCGACGCCCTTCGGCAGGCGACTGCGGTGGTGCGCGCCACCATGCGCATCGAGGCGACCGGCGCCGACGCCCGCGTCGCCCGGCGGCTGGAGGTCGCGCCGGGCGATCCCGTGCTGTTCCGGGAACTGGTCTACCGCGACGCCGACGGGGCGCGCGTGATGGCCGGCCACTCCTTCTACCGCGCCGACCAGTCGCGCACCGTCGTGGATATTCCCATAGCCCCCTCGAGCCCCCGCAGCGCCCGCGAAAGGACGCCCGACGCATGACCAGCCGCCTGCCCTCGGCGCGCCGCCGCGCCCTCCTCCTGGCCGGCGCGGGCGCCG
>DASQVL010000117.1:0-3253 GCA_035640795.1 Crenalkalicoccus sp.
GCTGCTCGCCTGCTCGCTCTGGCTCACCCTGGCGCCGCCGGCGCGCTTCCCGGAGGCGCCCGTGGCGCCGCTGCAGGCGCTGCCCTTCGGGCAGCAGGGGCCCTGATGCGCCTCTCCGCCACCCTGCCGCTCGGCGACCTGCCGCGGGGGCTTTCCAGGGGCACGCTGCTCGGCGCGCTGCTCGGCGCCTCGGTGGTGCTGAACCTCGTGCTCGCCGGCCTGCTGCTCTGGCCCGCCGCGCCGCCGCGGCACAGCTTCGAACGCGTGCTCGGCCGGATGGAGCAGGCGCTGCCGGCGGAAGACCGGCCGCGCTTCCGCGCCGTGCTGGACGCCGAGCGGGACCGCTATTCCGCCCAGCTCGCCGCGGCGCGCGAGGCGCGTCGGGAGGTCGACGCGGTGCTGGTGCGCGAGCCCTTCGACCCCGCCGAGCTGCACGCCGCGGTCGAGCGCTGGTCGGAGCGCTGGCGCGCCTTCAACCTGGTCTTCGCCGACACCATGGTGCGCGCGATGGCGGCCGTCTCGGCGCAAGGTCGGGCGCAGCTCGCCGCCCGCGACACCGACCACTGAGCGGCCATGAGATGCCTGGTGCCGCGCGGCCCCACCCGGCCGCTCATCCTCCTGCTCGGCCTGCTCCTTGGGGGGTGCGCCTGGCTGACGCCGGCCGCGACCTCCTCCGGCATCGCGCTGCCGGACCGGCTGCGCCACGCCGCCGCGGCGCCCGCCGACTGGCCGAACCCCGAATGGTGGCGCGGCTTCGGCGCGCCGGAGCTCGACGCGCTGATGCAGCAGGCGGTCGCCGCGAACTACAACATCGCCATCGCCATCGCCCGCATCCGCCAGGCCGATGCGCAGGTGCGCATCAGCGGCGCCGCGCTGCTGCCGCTCGTGAACCTGGTGGGCCAGTCGGTGCGTCAGCAGTCCGGCTCCACCACCTCCGCCAGCATCGCGGGCCTCACCGCCCGCAGCACCCGGGTCCGCGTCTCCTCGAGCAACGCCGTGAACCTGCAGGCGAGCTACGAGATCGACTTCTGGGGCAAGAACCGCGCGGTGCTCGAGCAGGCGCAGCAGACCGCGGCGGCGAACCGCTTCGACCTCGGCGCGGTCGCGCTGACCACCGAGGCCTCGGTCGCCAACACCTACTTCGCCCTGCTCGCCGCCCAGGCGCAGCTTGCCATCCAGCGCAGCAACCTGCAGATCGCCGAGCACGTGCTGGGGGTGATCCGGAACCGCCAGGCGGTGGGCACGGCGACCGGCCTCGACTTCGCGCAGCAGGCGACGGTGGTCGCCCAGCAGCGCGCGCTGATCCCGCCGCTGATCCAGAGCGCCGAGCAGAACCGCGACGCGCTGGCGGTGCTGGTGGCACGGCCGCCCGAGAGCATCACGGTGGCGGGCGGCGGCTTCGATGCCATAGACGTGCCGCCCGTCGCCGCCGGCCTCCCGGCCGAGGTGCTGGCGCGCCGGCCGGACGTGCTGTTCGCCGAGGCGAACCTCGCCGCGGCCAATGCGAATGTGGTGGTGGCGCGGGCGCAGTTGCTGCCCTCCATCACCCTCACCGGCTCGGGCGGCTTCTCCAGCCTGGCGCTGGAGACGCTGCTGCGCCCCAGTTCGCAGATCTTCACCCTGACAGCGGGCCTCGTGCAGCCCATCTTCCATGGCGGCCAGCTGCGCGGCCAGATCGAGCTCTCCGAGGCGCAGGCGGAGGAATTGCTGGCGACCTACCGGCTATCCATCGTCTCGGCGCTCCAGGACGTGGAGGATGCGCTGGTGGCGCTCAGGCAGACGACCGAGCAGGAGCAGCTGCAGGCCGAGGCGGTGCGGAGCGCCGAGCGCGCCAACGCCATCGCCGAGGCGCAGCTCAGCGCCGGCACCATCGATCTCATCACGCTGCTGAACACGCAGCAGACGCTGTTCAACGCGCGCAATACGCTGGTCACCGTGCGGCTCAACCGGCTGCAGGCGGCGGTCGGGCTGTTCCGCGCCCTTGGGGGAGGATGGGGCGATGTCCCCGCTTGACGATCGGCCGGGCGTGACCCACGAGGCCGCTTCCCCACCTGCCCCGGCGCCCCGCCGTCGCTTCCGCCGCCTCGGCACGATGCTCATCGTGCTGGCGCTGCTCGGCGGCGCCGGCGCGGCCGGCTGGTGGTGGTGGGGAAGGCAGGCCGCCACGCCGGCGGCGGAACGCGCTGCCGGTGCCGGCCGCCGCGGTGGCGGCGGCGCGCCGGTGCCGGTCACAGTCTCCGCCGCGCAGCGCCAGGACGTGCCGATCACGCTGGACGCCATCGGCACCGTGCAGGCGCTGAACACCATCACCGTGCGCGCGCAGGTGGATGGCCAGCTGGTGGAGGTCGCCTTCACCGAGGGGCAGGAGGTGAAGGCGGGTGACCTGCTCGCCCGCATCGACCAGCGCACCTATCAGGCGGCACTCGACCAGGCCACCGCCAAGAAGGCGCAGGACGAGGCGATGCTCGCCAACGCCCGGCTCGACCTGCAGCGCTACACCACCCTCGCGCGCAGCGACGGCGTCTCCCGCCAGCAGGCGGACACGCAGCGCGCGACCGTCGCGCAGAACGAGGCACAGGTGGCGGCCGACCAGGCGGCGATCGACAACGCCCGCGCCCTGCTCTCCTACACCACCATCGGCGCGCCGATCGCCGGGCGCCTCGGCCTGCGCCTGGTGGATCCCGGCAACCTGGTGCGCGCGACCGACGCGACAGGCATCGTGACCATCACCCAGGTGCAACCCATGGGCGTCGTGTTCACCCTGCCGCAGCAGGATCTCGGCCGCGTGCTGGACGCGCTGCGCCGCGGCCCGGTGCCGGTCACCGCCGTGCAGCAATCGGCCAGCGGGCCGGTCTCCTCCGGCACGCTGCTGACGCTCGACAACCAGGTGGACCCGACCACCGGCACCATCAAGCTGAAGGCGAGCTTCCCGAACGAGGACCGCCGTCTCTGGCCCGGCGCCTTCGTCACCGTCCACCTGCAGGTGGATACGGTGAAGGACGCGACGACGATCCCGCTGGTCGCCGTGCAGCGCGGGCCGGACGGCGCCTATGCCTTCCTGCTCCGGCCCGACAGGACGGTGGAGCAGCGCCCGCTCACCCTCGGTCCGCTGACCGAGCAGGCGGCGGTGGTCACGAAGGGGCTCGCGGTCGGCGACCAGGTGGTCACCTCGGGCGCGCTCCGCCTTTCGCCCGGCGCCCAGGTGGCGCTGGCCGGGCCGCCGCCGGAGGGAGGCGCGCCGCAGCCCCCCGCC
>DASQVL010000118.1:0-2350 GCA_035640795.1 Crenalkalicoccus sp.
GCAAAGCCCGCTGCCTCAGTCGATCATTTGCGCCAGCCGGGCCGCGCCGGAGATGGGCCAGGTTGCGGGAATAGATCGCCGCTTGGCCGCGCCCCGCCGCCTGCAGCCGGCGATCCCATATCGGGAAACGGTCTGAGATAAGAACGCCTACAGGTCGTGCAGGCGCGGCTTGCCCGACCACCCTGCGCAGCCGAACATGCGCCGCCCGAAGGAGCCCCCGCATGATCGTCCTCGTCACCGGCGCCACCGCCGGCTTCGGCCTCAGCATCGCCCGCCGCTTCGCCGCCGACGGCGCGCGCATCATCGCGGTCGGCCGCCGGCGGGACAGGCTGGAGCAGCTCGCCGCGGAGCTCGGCCCCGAGCGCTGCCTTCCCCTCCCCCTCGATGTCGCGGACCGCGCAGCGATGACAGCCGCCATCGCCGCCCTGCCGCCGGACTTCGCCGCGGTGGACCTGCTGGTGAACAATGCCGGCCTGGCGCGCGGGCTGGAGCCGGCGCAGCAGGCCGATCTCGACGACTGGGACGCCATGGTGGACGTCAACGTCAAGGGACTGATGTACGTCACGCGCGCCGTGCTGCCGGGCATGGTCGCGCGCAACGCCGGGCACATCGTCAACATCGGCTCGACCGCCGGCGAATGGCCCTATCCCGGCGGCAATGTCTATGGGGCGACCAAGGCCTTCGTCCGCCAGTTCAGCTACAACCTGCGCGCCGACCTCTTCGGCACCAGGGTGCGCGTGACGGATATCGAGCCGGGCCTCGTCGGCGGGACGGAGTTCTCCAATGTCCGCTTCAGGGGCGACGACGCCAAGGCCGCCGGCGTCTATGCGGGAACCGAGCCGCTGACGCCGGAGGACATCGCCGATGCGGTGCACTGGGTGGCGACGCGCCCGCCGCGGGTGAACGTGAACCTGGTGCAGGTGATGCCCGTCGTGCAGAGCTTCGCCGGGCTCCGCGTGCACAAGGAATGACGGAGGGCGCCGCCCCCTTCATCCCGCCCTATCCGGAGCGCGTCACCTCCCGCCTGAAGCTGCCCGAGCTGCTGCGGCGGATGCGGCGCAACCTGCTCGAGATCTGGCACGAGCGGCAGTTCAGCGGCGAGGTGGTGGAGACGCGCATCCTCGGCCGCCCCATCCTGGTCTGCAACTCGCCGGCGCTGGTGCAGCAGGCCTTCATCCGCCAGGCGGCGTGCTTCGAGCGCAAGACGCCGCAGATGCGCCATGCGCTGGAGCCGCTGGTGGGCGACGGGCTCATCATCAGCGACGGGCTCGTCTGGCGCGAACGCCGCCCGGCCGTCGCCGCGGTCACGCATGCGGGGCGGATCGCGGATCTCGCGCTGGTGATGACGGAGGTGGCGGCGGAGCGCGCGGCATCCTGGGCGACGCTGCCCCCCGGACGCCCCACCGACATGCTGGCGGAGATGGGCGGTCTCGCCGCCGAGGTGATCTGCCGCTGCGTCTTCGGCAGGCGGCTCGGCGCGCAGGCGGCGGCGGAGGTGGTGCAGGCTTTCACCGCCTATCAGAGCCGCGTGACGCCGGCCGCACTGCTCACCCTGCCGGACTGGATGCCGCGCCTCGCGGGGCTGCGCCTGCGGCCGCAGGTGCGCGCCATCCATGCGGTGATCGATCGCCTGGTGGCAGAGGCCGAGCCGGGCAGCCTGATCCGCGCCATGGCAGAGGGCCATGCGCTCTCCCCGCGCGCGCTGCGCAACGAGGCGGCGACGCTGTTCCTGGCCGGGCACGAGACGACGGCCTCGACCCTCGCCTGGGCCTGGTACCTGCTCTCCCAGGCGCCCGCTGTCGCCGCGCGGCTGCGCACGGAGGCCGCGGCGCTGGGCGGCCGCCCGGCGCGTTTCGAGGACCTGCCGCGCCTACCCTATGCGCGCGCGGTGGTGGAGGAGACGCTCCGCCTCTACCCGCCCATTCCCATGCTGGCGCGCGTCGCGCAGCGCGCGGTCTCGGTCGGCGGGCATGCCGTGCCGCGCGGCGGGCTGGTGATGGCGGTGCCCTGGCTGCTGCACCGCCACCGCCGCCTGTGGGAGGCGCCGGACGCCTTCATGCCCGAGCGCTTCCTGGAAGGTGCTGCGCCGCGGCCTCGCCATGCCTTCATCCCCTTCAGCCTCGGCCCGCGCGTCTGCACCGGCGCGCATTTCGCACTCGCCGAGGCGGTGATCGTGCTGGCGACGCTGGCGCCGCGCTTCGCGCCGCGCCTCGCCGCCGGCGCGCGGGTGTTCCCGGTGGCACGCCTCACGCTGCGGCCGGGGGAGACGCTGCCGATGCTGATCGGGCGCGCGGCGTGACGCTGCGCGCGCGCATCGCGCAGGGGCTGGAGGCGGCGCTGCACCGGCCGT
>DASQVL010000119.1:0-2699 GCA_035640795.1 Crenalkalicoccus sp.
CCTCCGCTTCCGCAACCCGATCGGCCTCGCCGCCGGCTTCGACAAGGATGCGGTCGCGGTCCGCGGCCTGTTCCGCCTCGGCTTCGGCTGCGTGGAGGCCGGCACCGTCACCCCCCGCCCGCAGCGCGGCAACCCGCGCCCGCGCCTCTTCCGGCTGGACGAGGACGCGGCCGCCATCAACCGCATGGGTTTCAACAACCAGGGCCTCGCCGCCTTCCGCGCCCGGCTCGCCGCCCTGCCGCGGCCGCTGCCCGGGGTGCTCGGCGCCAATATCGGCGTGAACAAGGAGGGCGCGGTGCCGGAGCGCGACTACCCCGCCCTCTACGCCGCCCTCGCCCCTTGCTGCGACTACGTCGCGGTGAACGTCTCCTCGCCCAACACGCCGGGCCTCCGGGACCTGCAGGGGGAGGTGCGGCTCGCCGCCATCCTGGATGCGATCGCCGAGGCGCGCGCCGGCCTGGCCGTGACGCCCCCGGTGCTGGTGAAGATCGCCCCCGATCTCGCCGAGGCGGCGCTGGCGCCGCTCATCGAGGCCTGTGCCGCACGCGGCGTCGCCGGCCTCATCGTCGGCAACACCACCGTGGCACGGCCGGCCGGGCTCCGTTCCCGGCACCGCGGGGAGGCGGGCGGGCTGTCCGGCGCGCCGCTGCGCGCGAAGGCGCTCGAGGTGCTGCGCGCCTGCCATCGCCTCTCTGGCGGGCGGCTGACCCTGATCGGAGTGGGCGGCATCGCGACGGCCGAGGACGCCTACGCCCGGATCCGCGCCGGCGCCGCGCTGCTGCAGCTCTACACCAGCTTCGCCCTGGCCGGCCCTGCCCTGGTGCCCCGCCTCAAGCGCGGCCTCGCCGCCCTGCTGAGGCGGGACGGCTTCGCCTCGGTCGCCGAGGCGGTCGGCGCGGACGCGTAACGCCGCACCCCCGGGGCTGGACGTGCCGCCGCCGCCCCGATACCGGGGGCAGCCCAGGACAAGGATGGCGGGGTCGGCGGGGGAGGCGGTGGCCGCCGCCGCCGGCCCGCCTGCGCACCACATGCAGATCCTCGACGGCCTTGCCCCGATCGCCCCACGATACCAAGGCTTCGTGCTCGACCTCTGGGGCGTGGTGCATGACGGGCGCCGGCCCTACCCCGGCGTGCCGGAGGTGCTGGCGCAGCTGAAGGCGCGCGGCGCGCGCATCGCCTTCCTCACCAACGCGCCGCGCCGGTCCCGGGTGGTCGTGGCGTTGCTGGACGGCATGGGGCTGGACCGCGGGCTCTATGACGGCGTCGTCTCCTCCGGCGAGATCGCCTGGCAATGGATGCAGGAGCGCACGCATCCCTGGTTCGCGGGACTCGGACGCCGTGCCGTGCATATCGGGCCGGAGCGCGACCTCTCGGTGGCGGAGGAGGGTGCGGCGGAGCTGGTCGCCGACCCGGCGGAGGCGGATTTCGTGCTGAACACCGGGCCGGACCCGGCGCGCGGCAGCGCCGACCCCGAGCCCTACCGCCCGGTGCTGGAGGCCTGCGCGCGCCACGCGCTGCCCATGCTCTGCGTGAACCCGGACCGCTATGTGATGGTCGCCGGCCGCAAGCTGATCTGCGCCGGGGCGCTGGCCGATCTCTACCGCGAGATCGGCGGCGGGACGGTGCTGGAGGTGGGCAAGCCCGACCCCGCAGTCTACGACCCGGTGATGCGGGTGCTGGGCCTCACCGACCGGTCCCATGTGGTGGCGGTGGGGGACAGCCCGCACACGGATCTCGCCGGCGCGCAGGCGGCCGGGCTGGATGCGCTCTGGGCGCTGACCGGCCTGGCGGCCGAGGCGCATGGCGACGACCCCTCCCCCGACCATCTCGCCGCGGTCGCCGAGGCCGAGGGAGTGCGGCCCGTCGCGGCGCTCCGGGCGCTGCGGTGGTGAGGGCCGGGCCGAGTCCCGCCGCCGGCCCGGGCGCGCGGTCCGGCCGGAAGCTGATATCGGGCTCATGAGGTGCTGACGCACTTCAGGCCTCAAGGGCCGGCGCGGCCTCGGCCGGCTTCGCCGGCCGCGCAGCTCGGAACCTGATGACTACGGTATGACGGGGCGGAGCGCATGGCGTGGGTCTGGCTCGGCATCGCCGGCGGCTTCGAGGTCGTCTGGACTGTGCTGCTGAAATACACGGAAGGCTTCACCCGGCTGGCGCCGAGCGTGGCGACGGTCGCCGCCATGGCCGCCAGCTTCTACTGCATGTCGCGTGCGCTGCAGGTGCTGCCGATCGGCACGGTCTATGCGGTCTGGACCGGGATCGGCGCGGCGGGGGCGGCGGCCTGGGGCATGGCGGTGGAGGGCGACCCGGCGACGGCGCTGCGCATCCTCTGCCTGGCGCTGATCCTGGCGGGGGTGGCGGGGCTGAAGGTGGCGGGGTGATCGTGGGTGGCCCTTGGGGAGGCAGCGAACCTCCCCTGCGGCCCCCCCACCCCACAACAAGACCCCCGCAAAAAGCTCAGCCCACCTCTCCCGCCTTCGCCACCGGCGGCAGCGCCGCGCCCGGCGCCTCATGCGCGGTGCGCGCGGCATAGCGGTAGGCGTCCAGCTGGCGCTCGCTCGGGATCGTCTGGGCAGTGCCCGCCCCCTCCCGGCACTGGATCACCACCAGGCCCAGCGTGGGGTCGAGTCGCAGCGCCGGGTTGGGCGGCCCGATCGCGCCGGCCCGGCCCCTGCCACCGGCGCCGCCGCGACGCGCGCCAC
>DASQVL010000120.1:0-3967 GCA_035640795.1 Crenalkalicoccus sp.
CATGCCGACACCGATGAACAGCATGGCGAGGATCAGCGCCGCCATCAGCCAGTGCAGTCCCCGCTGCAGCGGCGCGAAGCCTTCGGCGGGGGCGCTCACCGCGCACCTCCCGCGGCAGGCGCCATGACGACCGCGTGCCCGGCCTCGGCCTCGCGGCGGTTGAAGGATTCGACGTAAGTCGGGGAAGGCCGCCTGCGGCAGGGTGGTCCGCATCGACCAGCGCACCGCCCGATGGACGCCCGCCGCATCGACGAAGCGGAAGGCGTTCAGGCTGTTGTAGCTCTCTTCGGCATAGCTCGCGGTCCAGGGCGCCGTGCGCGCCCACTGGTTGTAGGCCGCCGTCTCGAGATGCGCGGCCACGAAGCGCTGCAGGGCCTGCGGGTCGGGCTTGCCGGTCCCCGGGTCGACACGGGCTGCGACCGCCTGCTCGTAGAAGGCCTGCGGGGTGGAGACCGCGAAGACCGGCGGGTTGTTCATCCCGCTGCGCCATTCCTGCCCGTCCGGCGCGGTCACGCGGATCGCCATGCTGCGCACCCGGCCGGTGGCTTCCGGCGCCTGCGGATCGCCGGTGGCGATGGCGAAGCGGCCGACCACGGGGTAGTGCCCGGCCGCCAGGACCGGCGCCGTCGAGAGGCGCGCTCCGGCTCCATTCGCCTCGAAGGTCCCGGTGAAGCAGATCCCCTTGGAATGGTTGCGGCGGTGACCCACGGGGTCGCCGCCCCGCGCGCTCAGCGCGTCCACGATGCGCTGCGGGGTCAGCCGGCCGGGGCTCAGCCAGCCCCCCGCATAGGCGAAGCTGCCGCCCATGGTGCCCAGCACCAGGCCGATCACGGCAAACCGGCCCAGCAGGCCCGGGGTCTCTCGCAACCTCGCGATCGGAGGCGGTGTTCCTGTCATTCGGGTACTCCTGGCCCGTCGAGGGCTCCGAGGTGAGCCCGTGAGATGCTGCCCGCGCCCGCTTATTCCCGGCGCGGCGACGGGGAATTTTTCAGCCGTCGGGAATAGGCGGCGGTCCCAGGCATCCGAGTTGCAGATACGGTGACGGCAGGACCCGAGGCGGGATGCCCATGGATGACATGGACGATGCGGCGTTGCGGGAATTGCTGCCGCGGCTGCGCCGGTTCGCCCTGCACCTGACGCGCGAGCCCGTCTCGGCGGACGACCTGGTGCAGGCCTGCCTCGAGCGGGCCCTCTCGCGCTGGTCATCCCGCCGGCCCGACGGGGATCTGCGGGCCTGGCTGTTCACCATCCTCTACCGGCAGTTTGCCGCGGAGCGGCGGCGGGCCCGACGCTTCGCCCGGCTGGTCGGGCTGTTCACCGGGGTCGAATCCCTCGGCCCCTCGCCGGAAGAGGCGGCCCTTGCCCGCGCCGGGCTCGACGCCATCGCCCGCCTGCCGGTCGAGCAGCGGGCCTTGCTGCTGCTGCTGCTGGTGAGCGTCGAGGGCCTCAGCTACCGGGAAGCCGCCGAGGCGCTGGAGATCCCCATCGGCACCATCATGTCCCGGTTGTCACGCGCCCGCACCGCGCTGCGCCAGATCACCGAGGGGGAGACGCGGTCCACCGCGCTGAGGGCAGTCCCATGAACCAGCTCCGTCCCACCGAGGATATCCTGCACGCCTATGTCGATGGCCACCTCGATGCCGAGGCCCGGCAGGAGCTGGAGGCCGTCCTGGCGCGCTCACCGGAATTGGCTGCCCAACTCGCCGGCTGGAAGCGCGACGCCGAGCGGCTGCGGGTGAAGTGCGCCAACGAGCCACTCCTGTCGCCCAATCCGCGTCTCGATCCGGCGGTGCTGCGGCGCGGGCTCCGGGCCCGGGCAGGGCGTCGGCTCGCCGTGGCGGCCATGCTCGTCATCGCGGTCGGGCTTGGCGGTACGGCCGGATGGCAGGCGCGCGATTGGTCGCTGGCCGCCGCCCATCTGCCGATGGCGGATGCCGTCCAGGCCTACCGTGTCTTCGCCACCGCGCCCAGCAACGCGGTGGAGGTGAGCGTGGCGCAGCCCAGTGCGCTGCAGGCCTGGCTCTCAGGGCAGCTCGGTCGCGCCACGGCGGTGCCCGATCTCGGCACCTATGGCTTCCGGCTGCTCGGTGGCCGGCTGCTGGCGACCGAGCAGGGGCCGGCGGCCATCGTGCCGTACGAGGACGCTCACGGCCAGCGCATCGCCTTCTACATGCGGCCCGGGCCACCCTTCGAGACCAATGCCGTCGACTCCCGCCGGGATGGCGGTCTGCTGGCCCAGTACTGGTACCGCAACGGCTACCGCTTCGCCGTGATCAGCCGGGCCGACGACACACGTTCCGGGGAAGTTCTGCGGACCCTGCACGGCATGACCTGATCAACAAGGTCCACGATGACCCTGGAGCAATTGCGCATCTTCGTGGCGGTCGCCGAGCGCCAGCATGTGACCCGCGCGGCGGAGGCGCTGCACATCGCCCAGTCCGCGGCAAGCGCGGCCATCGCCGCCCTTGAGGCCCGCCATTCGGCCAAGCTGTTCGATCGTGTCGGGCGTGGCATTGAATTGACCGAAGCGGGGCGACTCTTCCTGGTCGAGGCCCGCGCCGTGCTGGCCCGGGCAGAGGCCGCCGAACTCGTCCTGGCGGAGCTTGGCGGCATGGTGCGCGGTACACTTTCGGTGCAGGCCAGCCAGACCATTGCGAGCTATTGGCTGCCTCGTCACCTGGTCGCATTCCGGCGCGCCCATCCCGGCATCGATATCCGGCTCGGCATCGGCAATACCGCCCAGGCTGCCGCCGCAGTGCATGCCGGTGCCGCCGAGCTTGGCTTCGTCGAAGGCGCGGCCGACGACCCGCTGCTGGACAGCCGCAAGGTCGCGGCAGACCGGCTGGTCGCAGTGGTGGCGCCCGATCATCCCTGGGCCGACGGCGTAAGACGCAGCCTGGAGGAGCTGGTGGAGACCGGCGATTGGGTGCTGCGCGAACCCGGCTCCGGCACCCGCTCGGCCTTCGAGGCGGCGCTCGTCGAACGCGCCATTCAGCCAAGCCGGTTGCGCGTGGTGCTGGAACTGCCCTCCAACGAGGCAGTGCGGGCGGCAGTCGAGGCCGGCATGGGAGCCACCGTGATTTCCGCGGCGGTCGCGGCGCCGAGCCTTGAGGCCGGCCTGCTATACCACCTGCCCCTAAATCTGCCGGAGCGTCCTTTCAGCGTCCTGCGCCACAGGGAACGCCATTCCAGCAGGGCCGCCGAGGCTCTGCTGGCCCTGGTCGCCGATGCTGGCGGATCGCGCCGAACTGGTGGATGATCGCAGCCTCAGGGCACACCAAGCAGCCGGATCAGCCCGAACCCGATGGCGGCGAGCACCAGAAGCGAAGCCATCGCGGCCAAGGTGACCGGGCCGCCGGCCCGCGCCACGGTTCGGACATCCACGCCAAGGCCGAGCGCCGCCATGGAGACGATCGTCAGCACGGTCGCCCCAAGGCCGGTCGGCGCCAGCAAGGCATCGGGTACCAGGCCGGCGCAGCGCAGTCCCGCCAGGCCGAGGAAGCCGAGGATGAACCAGGGCACCAGCCGATGCATCGGTGGGCGGCCAGGCCGTGCGTCATCTCCGGCGACGACCTGTGACGCCAGGGTCTCCGACCCCGCGCGCAGCTTCGGCGCAAGCAGCGATAGCATCACCACCACGGGGCCCAGCATCAGCACACGTACCAGCTTGACCAATGTGCCGATCTGGACCGCCAGCACCCCGACAGGGGCGGTCGCCGCCAGCACCTGCGGCACGGCGTAGACGGTCAGGCCCGCCAGCACGCCGAACTGGCCGAGGCTGAGACCGAGCGCCGGCACCAGCAGCGGCAGGACGAGCACCACTACGACGCCGAGCACCGCCGTAAAGGCGATGGAGGAGGCGACCTCCTCACCATCGGCCCCGATCACCGGTCCGACGGCAGCAATGGCGGAGTTGCCGCATATGCTGTTGCCGCAGGCGATCAGGATCGCCATGCAGTGCCGCAGC
>DASQVL010000121.1:0-3388 GCA_035640795.1 Crenalkalicoccus sp.
GCCCCCGGTCACCGGCACGCTGCCCTGGCGCGGCGCGGCGGGCGGCTGATCCGGCGTCTCGCCCCAGGGATTGCCGCTCCGCACCGGCGCGCCGCCCACCGGCCGTGGTGCCGGGTCGGCCGCGCGGGTGGTGGCCCGGCCGGTCAGCAGCTCATAGGCCGATTCGCGGTCCACCGGCGTGTCGTAGCGCCCGGCGAGTGGGCTGCGCGCCATCACCGCGCCGCGCTCCGCCTCGGTGATCGCGCCGATGCGGCCGCGCGGCGGCAGGATGCGGGCCCGCGTCACCATGCTCGGCGTGCCGTCCGGCTGCAGGGTGGAGACCAGCGCCTCGCCCACGCCGAGCTCGGTGATCGCCTGCTCCACGCGGAGCTTGGGGTTCGGCCGGAAGGTCTCGGCCGCCGCCCGCACCGCCTTCTGGTCGGCCGGGGTGAAGGCGCGCAGCGCGTGCTGCACCCGGTTGCCGAGCTGCCCCAGCACCGCTGCCGGCAGGTCGAGCGGGTTCTGGGTGACGAAGTAGACGCCCACCCCCTTGGAGCGGATCAGCCGCACCACCGTCTCCACCTTCTCGATGAGGGATCGCGGCGCGTCGCGGAACAGCAGGTGCGCCTCGTCGAAGAAGAAGACGAGCTTGGGCTTGGGCAGGTCGCCCACCTCCGGCAGCTCCTCGAACAACTCGGAGAGCAGCCAGAGCAGGAAGGTGGCATAGAGCCGGGGCGAGGCGATCAGCTTGTCGGCCGCCAGCACATTGACGGCGCCGCGCCCGTCCGGCGTCTGCAGCATCAGGTCCGCCAGCGCCACCGCCGGCTCGCCGAAGAAATGCTCCGCACCCGCCTGCTCCAGCAGCAGCAGGCGCCGCTGGATCGTGCCGATCGTCGCCTTGCTCACCTGGCCGTACTGCGTGCTGACCTCCCCGGCGCGGTCGGCGAGGTGGGCGAGCAGCGCGCGCAAATCCTTGAGGTCGAGCAGCAGCAGCCCCTCGTCATCGGCGAGGCGGAAGGCGATGGCGAGCACCCCCTCCTGCACCTCGTTCAGCTCGAGCAGGCGGGCCAGCAGCAGCGGCCCCATCTCGGCGACGGTCGCGCGCATCGGGTGGCCCTGCGCGCCGAAGACGTCCCAGAAGATGGCGGGCGAAGGCTCGTAGGCGTAGTCGGACTCGCCCAGCTCCTGCGCCCGCCGCTCCAGCTTCGGGTTGGGCGTGCCGGGCTGGCTGAGGCCGGAGAGGTCGCCCTTCACATCGGCGCAGAAGACCGGGACGCCGGCGCGGGAGAAGCCCTCGGCCATCACCTGCAGGGTCACCGTCTTGCCCGTGCCGGTGGCGCCGGCGACCAGGCCGTGCCGGTTGGCGCGGGAGAGCACAAGGGCGCAGGGTCCATCGCCCGCGCCGATCAGGATCGATTCGCCCTCCGCCATGCCGCGCCCTCCGTGCCGGGGGAAGCTAGAGCAGATCGCGGCGGGGCGTGAACGCCCGGGAGCGTGAATCGGCTCTTCTATCAACGCGCTAAAGCGGTTGCCGCGAGCACAGGCGAGCGGAGACTGCTCTCGCCTCCGGCGGGCGGCGCCGCAGCGCTTGCGGCGCCGCCGCGCCCGTAACCGAATCGGGGCGGGGTCAGTCCTCCGCCTCGGCAGGCGGGGCGACGCGCTGCATCGCGGCCAGCAGCTGCGCGATGTCGAAGGGCTTATGCAGCACCACCAGCGGCCCCTCGGCATCGGCGAACAGCACCTGCCCGCTGCCGGGCGGCAGGAAGCCGGTCATCACCACCACCGGCAGGCGCGGATGATCGGCGCGGAGGCGGGAGATCAGCTCGAACCCGGTCAGCCGCGGCATGGCCAGATCGGTGAGCAGGATATCGAAAACACGGTGCCGGGCCAGGTCGAGCGCGGCGGCGCCATCCGGCGCCAGCATCACCTCATGACCGCGTTCGATCAGCGCCTCCTCGATCACCATGGCGGCGAGGGGCTCGTCCTCGGCGACCAGAACGCGCATGGGCTGTTCGCTGCCCGCAACCGATGTTCCCATCACACCCCACAGCGGTCTTTCCTCAGTGGTGACCATTTCGCTGCCGTCCCGCACTGGCAAAGAGCTAAAGCCGCTGAAGCTTGCCGATGCATCAACACGGCGCGACACAAGCCCGTGAGACGCGTCCGTGGTGCCGTGGTCACGCAAGTCCGGCGGCCAGCAGGCGACGGGCCGACCGCTCCGGCCGCCTTGCGGCGCGCAGCGCGTCCCGTGCCGCCAACGCCGCGCCGCGCCGCGCCGGCAGCTCGCCAAGCGTGCGGACGATGGCGGCCGCAAGCGCCGGCACCGCGGCCTCGCCCGGGGTGAGCGGCAGGGTTGCGACCAGCGCCGGCGGCTCCTCCGCCGCCGGGCCGAAATCATAGGCGAGGGCGGGCGTGCCCATGCCCAGCGCGCGGGCGAGGGTGCCCGAGCTCTCCCCACCCGCCGGGAAGCGCAGCGCAAGCAGCAGGTCCGCGGCGCGGAGATGCAGCAGGAACTCCTCCTCCGCGAGCCAGCCGGTGAGCCGCACCCGCTCGCCCAGGCCAAGCCCCGCAACCAGCGACTCGATCCCCGCCTCGGGCGGCACCGCCCCGCCGATGACGAGGCGCACCGGCAGCGGCGTGAGGGCCAGCGCGCGCAGGATCAGGTCGAGCTGCTTCGCCGGCGTCGCATGGCCGAGGGCGACCAGCACCTCCCCCGGCTCCGGCCAGCCGAGTCGCCGCCGCGCCGCCGCCCGGTCCACCCCATCCAACGCCACGACCGCCGGTGTGATGTGATGGGGCATGACGGCGACCGGCAGGCCGGGCGGGCCGAGCAGCCTTCCGGCGGCGTAGCGGCTGTGCACCACCACCGAAGCGGCGCGGTCCAGCACGGCGCGGTGCAGCGGCAGCAGGTAGCGCTGCGCCGGCGCGAACAGGCCGAGCTCGCGGAGCCGCGCGAGGCGCCGCCCGGCCGGCCCGTGCTCGCGCTCCAGCGCCAGGGCGTAGAGCTCAGGGCGACCGCAGCCGAGGGTCATCGCCTCCACCAGATGGTGCAGCACCGGGTCGTGCAGCAGCACGAGCGAGGGCCGGCGCATCGCGGCGCGCCAGGCATGCGCCTGGTCGAGCCCGTTGCCGAGCATCAGCAGGTGCGGCAGGTGGTGCAGGGCAGGGGCGTGGCGGTAGGCGGCCTCGGCGATCACGGCGAGCGCGCCCTCCGCCGGCGCGGCCTCCGCCGCCTCCGGCACCACCACCACGGTGCGGCGCAGCGCGCCGAGGGCGGGCAGGAGCTCGGCCGTGTAGGCGGCGATTCCGGAGCGGCGCGGCGGCAGCGGCGCGAAGAGGACGAGCTCGGCGCCGGTCGGAACCGCCGCGGTCACGGCGCCGCTTGGGGCAGGGCCAGCAGCTGCGCCTC
>DASQVL010000122.1:0-5103 GCA_035640795.1 Crenalkalicoccus sp.
CCAGCACTCCGCCGAGGCCACCACCCCCGCCGCCGGGCGCGGTCCCGCCCTGGCGCTGCGACTGCGCATGCTTCATCAGCAGGTGGACGAGCAGCGCGCCCGCCGCCAGCTTCAGCCCGCCCGAAAGCCCGCCGGCGAGGCCGCCGGAACCCTGTTCGCCGCTCATCCCCGCCGTTCCGCTCCCGTTCACCCAACGCGGAGAACGCTCGGGCTCAAGCGTTGTTTCCTGCGCGCGCCCCTCAGGCGGGCGGGAGACGGCGGAACGGCAACGGAGGAACAGCATGGGCATCATCTGGACCATCATCATCGGCTTCCTGGCCGGGCTGGTCGCGCGCTTCCTGCACCCGGGGCGGGACCCTGGCGGGTTCATCATCACGACGCTGCTCGGCATCGTGGGCGCGGTGGTGGCGACCTATCTGGGCCAGGCGGTCGGGATCTACCGGGCAGGCGAGGGCGCGGGCTTTGTCGGCGCCGTGGTGGGCGCGGTGATCATCCTGGTCATCTACGGCGCGCTGGCGCGGCGGTCCTCGACGGGGAACGTGTAGCGCGGGTTGCCCTGGGGGGAGGAAGCGAGCGTCCTCCCCCGAACCCCCTCCGCCCTTTTTCCGATCCTTTTTTCGCTGCGCTGTCCCGATCGGCTTGCGCCATGCCCGGCCTGGCGGAGCCGGGGCGGGATGGCCGCCGGGCGACTCGAACCCCCATGCCCCGAGGGCAGGATGCCGCCAGCGCGGTGGAGGCGACCTTCGACCGCTGAGCAGGCCGCAGCGACGCGACGGCGAGAATTTCCGGGCGAGCAGCACGAGAGGGCTGGGCGGCGTTATCCAGCGGCGCCCAGCACGAACGGATCCGGGAGTCCCGAGAGCCCATAGCGGCGCGGCCATCACCCTTTGCGCGGGAGACCATCCATGCGGGCGTGCCATGCGGTTGCGGTCCTGGGGGCGGTGCTGGTTGGGAGTCCCGCGCCCTGTGGAGCGCAGCCCAGGCAGGTGCCGGTCTGCCCCTCCCTGGCCCTGGCGCAGCAGGCCGCGCAGGCCCAGCAGACACCTGGCGCCCCGCTGCCCGAGGGCTGCCGCACGGTCGGCGTGCGGCGGGTGGACACCCCGACCGGGCCGGTCTGCGCCGTGGACTTCAGCGAGGACGGCCAGGGCCTCTTTGCAGACATCATGGACGCAACCGTGCGGACCCGTTGGTGGACCGCCTGCGCCAACCTGAGCCCGCCCTGACGGGCCATGCTCGCACTTGGCCCAGCGGCCTCGCCTGCCATCGCCGCCGCTCTGCCTTCGTCATCTCCGTGGGCCGAGTCCAGGGACCGTTGCGGGGTGGGTCCGCGAGCGGCCGCCGCCGAATGCGTGGCGCGAAGGCGAGAGCCCGTGCGACAAAAATACGATTCAACATGGTGCCCGCCGGGGGACTCGAACCCCCATGCCCCGAGGGGCTGCGGATTTTAAGTCCGCTGCGTCTGCCATTCCGCCAGGCGGGCGTGATGTTGTCCCGCCGCGCGGCCAGCCGCCACACCAACCCTGGCCGCGCGGCGGGAAAGGGGGGCAGGGCCCCCCCTGAGACCCCCCGGCACGCCTTCGCCCTTCGGGCTTGGCGCGCCATGGGGCGGGGTGCGGCGGCAGCGGCCGCGCTATCTGCCCTCCCGCACGATGCGCCGGCAATGCTGCAGCGCGGCCTCGATCAGGTTGTCGCTCGCCTCCGGCGTGCGGAACGCCGCGTGGCTGGTCAGCGTCACGTTCGGCAGCCTGGTCAGCGGGTGGTCCTTCGGCAGCGGCTCCTCCGCGAAGACGTCGAGCGCGGCATGGCCGAGCCGCCCGTCGCGCAGCGCCGCGATCATCGCCGCCTCGTCCACGATGGCGCCGCGCGCCGTGTTCACCAGGATCGCGCCCGGACGCATCCGCGCGAGCCGCGCCGCATCCAGGAAGCTGCGCGTCTCCTCGTTCAGCAGCAGGTGAATGGAGAGCACCTGGCTTTCCGCCAGCAGGTGCTCGAGGGGCACGAACTCCACCCCCGGCACCTCGCGCCGCGTGCGGTTCCAGGCGATCACCCGCATACCGATGCCGCGGCAGAGCCGCGCCATCTCCGCCCCGATCCCGCCCACCCCGAGCAGCCCGACCGTCTTGCCGGTGAGCTGCATGCCCTCCGGCCGCGGCCATTCGCCGCGGCGCACGGCGGCGTCCATCATCGCGGTGCGGCGCGCGGCGTCCCACATCAGGGCGAAGGCGTGCTCGGCGACGGCGGTATCGCCATAGCCCTTGATGATGTGCACGGCGACGCCGCATTCGGCGGCCAGCGCCTCCGGGTCCATGTAGCTGCGTGCGCCGGTGCCGAGGAAGACGATGTGCTTCAGCTCGGGACAGCGCTTCACCATTTCGGTCGGGAAGGCGGTGTGGTCGTCGATGGCGATGGCGTGGCCGGCGAGGATCGCCGGCAGCGCATCCGGCCTGATGTCGGGGTCGCGGTGGATGGCGACGGGCGGGTCGTCCGGGCGCAGCAGGCGCTCCGTCACCGCCGCCAGCGACGGGTTGGCGTCCACGAAGATCGCGCGCATGGCGGTGGTCCCTGTCTCCTGCGGCGGGATCGTAGCCGGGACGGGCGGGGCGGCAACCAGGTCGTGGCCGGGGCGTCTCACTGCGAGGGAAGAGGAGGCGCGCATGCCGGAGCAGAGGCCGCAGGACTGCGATCCGCTGGACGAGAAGGCCCATGATCCGGGCGATGCGGTGCCGCCCGGCGTCGCACCGGCGGACCCGCCGCCGGAGCCCAGGCCGCAGGACCTGGAGGTGAAGCGGAAGCTGGAGGAGATGGCGCGGGAGCAAGAGCGCCGTTGAGGCGAAGGGCGCTGGTCGCGGCAGTGCCGCGACCCCCTCAAGCTCCCCTTCCCGCCAAAGGCCGAGAGGCCTTTGGAAACCGTGTTCCTGGCGACTGCCCGCGGGCCAGGATGCCGTTCTTCAACAAGGCGGTCCAGGGCGCCGAGCCCTGGCGGGGGTCGAACGCCGAAGGCGTTCGACGGGGCAGAGCCCCTTGCCGGGGCGCGGGGCGGAGCCCCGTCTCAACGCCGCCCCAAGATCTCCGCGTTGTCCTGACCCAAGCGCGGCGCGCCCCGCCGTGACCGCGGCCGCTGCCGGTCGAAGGAAATGGGCAGCCCTACCACCCGCGGCCCGCCCCCCGGCAGGTCCTGCAATATGCCCACCGCTTCCAATTGCTCCGTCGCCGCCAGCTCCCCGATGTCGTTCACCGGGCTGGCCGGCACGCCCGCCGCGTCGAAGGCAGCGAGCCAGTGCGCGCGCGGCGCCGTGCGCAGCACCTCCGCGACCAGCGGGATCAGCGCCGCCTTGTTGCGCACGCGCTCCGCGCTCTTCGCGAAGCGCGGGTCGGTCGCCCATTCGGGATGGCCGAGCACCACGGCGCAGCGCGCCCAGAGCCGGTCATTGCCGGGGGCGAGGACGAGCGGGCGGTCCGCCGTCTCGAATTGCTGATAGGGCACGATCACGGCGCCGCCCGTGCCGTGGCGCTGCGGCACCTGGCCGGTGGCGAGGTAGCCGTTCAGCTGCCCCTCCACCCAATGCGCCGCCGTCTCGAACAATGAGGTATCCACCAGGCAGCCGCGCCCCGTGCGGTCGCGCATGCGCAGCGCCGCGAGCGCGCCGATCGCGCAGAACATCCCCGTCGCCTTGTCGTTGATCGAGGCGCCGCAGAAGGTGGGCGGGTCCTCCGGGCGGCCGGTCACGCTCATCATGCCGCCATAGGCCTGCAGCAGCGGGTCGAAGCCCGGCTTCATGCGCAGCGGCCCCTGGTAGCCGAAGGCCCAGATCGAGCAGTAGATCAGGCGCGGGTGGCGCTCGAGCATCGCCTGCGGCCCGATGCCGATCTCCTCGACCACGCCGGGGCGGAGGTTCTGGATCAGGATGTCGGCGCGCTCGCAGAGGGCGTGCAGCGCAGCGACGTCCTGCGGCGCCTTCAGGTCCAGCGTCACGCTGCGCTTGTTGCGGTTCTGACCGTGGAAGTAGAGGCTGGTCTCGCCGTCCGGGCCGAAGGGCGGGCCCCAGGCGCGGGCGTCGTCGCCGCCCTCCGGCTTCTCCACCTTGATCACCTCGGCGCCCATCTCGGCGAGGATCACGCCGGCGAGCGGCCCGGCCAGCGCCTGGCCCACCTCGATCACGCGAAGGCCTTCCAGCGGCAGCATGCGGTGCGTCCCTCCCTGCATCGCGGCATCCTAGGTGCGGCGGCGACGATGGCCTACCCTGCGCCCAGGAGGGACAACGCATGAGCGGAAGCTACTACCTGCCGGTGCGGGAGGACTGGCTCGCGCGGCGCAGCGAGCCGGCGCTGGACCCCGATCTGCCGATCGTGGATCCGCACCATCACCTGTGGGAGCGCCAGGGCTGGCGCTACCTGCTGCACGAGCTGCTGGCGGACCTGGCGCAGGGCCACCGCGTGGTCGCGACGGTCTATATCCAGGCCCGCTCCATGCTGCGCGCCGGGGGCCCCGCCGCCTTCCGCCCGGTGGGAGAGACCGAGTTCGCGAACGGCGTCGCGGCGATGAGCGCCTCCGGCTTCTACGGGCCCACGCAGGTCTGCGCCGGCATCGTGGGGCATGCGGATCTCACGCTCGGGGCCCAGGTGCGGGAGGTGCTGGAGGCGCATCTGCGCGCCGGCGGCGGGCGCTTCCGCGGCATCCGCCACAGCGGGAGCTGGGACGCCGACGCCAGCATCCGCAACCCGGCCTACGACCCGCCGCCCGGCCTGCTCGGTCGGCCCGAATTCCGCGAGGGCTTCGCGGAATTGGCACCGCTCGGCCTCTCCTTCGAGGCCTGGGTCTACCACCCGCAGATCCCCGACGTGACGGCACTGGCGCGCGCATTCCCGGAGACGCGCATCGTGCTGAACCATGTCGGCGGGCCGCTCGGCATCCGCGGCTATGCGGGGCGGCAGGCGGAGGTGCGCGCGGCCTGGCACGCCGCGATGACGGAGCTGGCAAGCTGCCCGAACGTGCGTGTGAAGCTCGGGGGCCTCGGCATGCGCATCAACGGCATGGGCTTCGAGCAGGGTGAGGAGCCGCCCTCCTCCGAGGCGCTGGCGGCCGCGTTCCGGCCGTGGATGGAG
>DASQVL010000123.1:0-4131 GCA_035640795.1 Crenalkalicoccus sp.
CTGACATCCGGCGCGGATCCGTCGGTGTAAGGTGCAAAAGCGTGATTCACCGAGGAATCGGTGTCGAGCCCCCATTTGCGCGGAGCGGTTGAGTTCGCGTTCTGTTCGAGCCTGCAATCTGAAACGCCACCGGTAAATTCCGGTCCATGTTCCGCGCAACCGTATACATTTCCGTCGCTCGTGCGCGATTCTGGACGCGCCCGCGAGGGCGCACGGGGGGACCGACCATGACGGACGTGACGATCGGCTTCGAGGGGCTGGCTCCGGCCAACGGGCAGGCCACCCGGGTTGAAGTGGAGCAACTTCAACGCCTACGACGACGGCTTCCTGCCGAACTCGGGCTTCGTGCCGCACTCGGGGCAGGCGGTTGGCGCGAACACCCCGGGGAAGGCGGCCTCCTTCTCGTCCCCCGACCCCAGTGCAGACTTCGACCTCACCCAGGCGTACTTCTCCGCCGGCTGGAACGACAACCTCAAGGTGGTCGTGAAGGCGTACGACAATGGCGTTCTGGTCGGCCATCAGAAGGTCGTGGTGGATTACGGCGAGAACCTGCTCGTGCAGTTCGGCGCCACCTTTCAGAGCGTGGACAAGATCACCATCAAAGGCTCCGGCGGGACCGACCACAGCCCTACCGACGCCGGTTCGGGGACGCAGGTGTCGGCGGACGACCTGACGCTGCATTTCCCCGACTCCGAACTGATCACCAATGGCAGCTTCGAGAGCCCGGCGGCCCCCGCGGGAGGCTTCAACCTGTGGGACACCGGCTCAACCGGCATCACTGGCTGGACCGTCGTCGGCGCGCCGGGCAACGTCGCCACCGTCAGCGGCAGCTTCACCCAGAATGGCTTCGCTTCCCCGCGCAGGACGGCCAGCAGTTCCTCGACTTGACGGGGACCTCCAACACGGCCACCGGCGTGGCGCAGACCATCGCGACGACGCCCGGGCAGACCTACAAGGTGTCTTTCTGGGTCGGCAACGTCAACAATCCCGGCGGGATCTTCGGCACCACCAGCACGGTCGTGGTGCAACAGGACGGGACGACGATCGACACGGCGGTGAACGCGGCGTCGAGCGCCAACACCCTGGCGTGGCAGAACTTCACCACGACCTTCGTGGCCAATCCAGTCTTGAAAGGAACAGCTTCAAGGTCGGCGACGCATTGGCCTTGTTGTAGCCGACAACCAGGTCGATCGTCAGCGCATCGCCCTTGATCGGCCGGCTGATCACCGACCGGGGCAGGAAATTGCGCGCATAGGCAGGCAGGAGCGCCACGCCGAGCGTGGACGCGACCAGCGATATCGCCATGGCGAGATTGTCCGCCTCGTGATCCGGCCTGATGCCGAGATTGGACCGCTCCAGATACTCGTTGAGGACGACTCGCAGGGTGGGAGCGGTCTTCGACACGCTGATGAACGTCTCGCCCCGGATGTCGCGCGGATCGATGGCGTCGCGCCCGGCGAGGCGGTGGTCGCCCGGCAAGATGACGACGAGCGGCTCCTTGGTCACCAGCTTGAAGGCCAACTCGGGCGCCTGCGCCTCCGGCCGCATGAAGGCCACATCCAGCCTGCCCCGCGTGAGTGCCTGCGCGAGATCGGGCGAATTCTGACTCGAGACGGTGACTTCCATGTTGGAAAGCTCGTCGTGGAGGATCCGCATGGCCTCAGGGAGCCAGTCCATCTCCTGCCCGGTCAGGAAGCCGAGGGCGAAGGACGGCTTGGCAGGCTCCGCGGCACGGCGGGCCGCCTCTCGCGCTGCCTCGACCTGAGCCAGCGCCAGACGGGCGTGGTCGAGGAAGGCGCGGCCGGCGGCGGTGAGCTCGATGCCCCTTGCACTGCGAAGCATGAGTTCGGTGCCGATCTCGTATTCCAGGTCCTTCATCTGGCGGCTCAGGGATGGCTGCGCGGTGTGCAGCCGCCGCTCGGCCGCGACCGTCAGGCTGCCCTCCTCGGCGACGGCGACGAAGTAGCGGAGATGCCTCAGCTCCATGATGGAACCCCATGCCTATGAGGCATGGCCATCAACCTAGGAAGTCTTTTCCCGCGGCGCCAGGAGCGCCTAACTCCTGCCCAACGGAAAGCCATGCGGCGCTCCCGGATACCCCGGCAAATGCCTCATTCCGCTGGCAGGTGGCGCCGGATGCGGCCGGCCATATCTTGAAGGACTGGCACCATGAGCGATAACTCGGTTGTCCTGATCACCGGCGCGCTGAGCGGCATCGGGCGCGCGACGGCCCTCGCTTTCGCGAAGGAAGGCGCTCGCCTGGTCGTCGCCGGCCGCCGCGAGGATGCAGGCCAGGAACTCGCGACCGAGCTGCGTGCGCTCGGCGCTGAGGCCGAATTCATCCGTGCCGATCTGCGCCATGAGGAGGATGTTCGCAGCTTGGTCGAGCGCACAGTCGCGCGCTTCGGCCGGCTCGACGCCGCCGTCAACAATGCCGGTACCGAGGGCCAGCCGGGCCCGGTGACCGAGCAGACCGTCGAGAGCTATGCCGCCACCTTCGACACGAACGTGCTCGGCACGGTGCTCAGCATGAAGCATGAGCTGCGGGTGATGCTGGCGCAAGGCAGCGGCAGCATCGTCAACATCTCCTCGACCTACGGCCATGAAGGGGCGCAGGGCGTTGCGATCTATGCGGCGAGCAAGCACGCCGTCGAGGGTCTGACCAAGTCCGCGGCGCTTGAGGCCGCCGGCTCGGGCGTTCGCGTGAACGCCGTGGCGCCCGGCTTTACGGATACCGGGATGCTCGACCGCTTCGCGGGAACCGCCGAGCGAAAGGCGAAGCTGGCGGCGGGTGTGCCGCTCGGGCGCGTCGGTCGGCCGGACGAAGTGGCCCAGGCCATCCTCTTCCTCGCCTCCGGCAAGGCCTCGTTCGTGACGGGCCAGATCCTCACCGTGGACGGCGGAAAGACCGCGGGCTGACAACCCGGCACGCCGTGTTCCCGCCTGCCAGCAGGAGCCCGGCGTGCCGGCCTCGAGCCGATGCCCGACGGACAGCACGAAGAAGGCGACGCATATGAGCGGCCAATCGAACAGCGAGCAGAACAAGGCCGTGGTGGATGCCTACTACCAGGCCGGCGTGCGGGGCCGCCTCACTGATTTCTCCCGGTACCTGCACACCGATTTCACGACGACGGCGCCCAACTATCTCCCTTGGGGTGGCGCGCTGCATCCTGGGGCGGCGTTCTTCCGCGACGAGGTCCTTCCCAACCTGCCAAATGTCCTCGACTTCGGGCGATTCAGCTACGACAGCCTCCTCGCGGAGGCGGACCGCGTGGTGGCGCTGGTGAATTTCGGCGTCACGGGCAGCGACGCGATGATCAAGATCTCCGAGCATTGGACCGCCAAGGACGGCAAGGCCACCTCGATCTGGGTCGCCTATTTCGAGCCGCAGGCCCTGCTGGAGAAGCTCGGCATCGCGCACGGTCTCCGCCGCTGATCCGCACATATCGCCCGCATCGGGCGTCGCCGCCCCAGGCCCGACGTCCATGCGAGGGACATCCCGACATGGTTGTAGATATGCACCAGACGGCGCCGACGCGATATGTCGAGGCCAATGGAATCCGCTTCGCCCATCGCCGCTTCGGCAAGGCCGGCACCGTGCCGCTCGTCTTCAACATGCACTTCACCGGCACGATGGGATCACTGGGACCCGGCCGTGGCCGATGGTTTCGCCAGGCATCGGGACGTCATCCTGTTCAATGATGCGGGGATCTCCAGCACGTCGGGCGAAGTACCGAACTCGATCGAGGGGATGGCGGCGAACGCGGCCGCCTTCATCAAGGCGCTCGGCCCGACGAAGGTTGACGTGCTTGGCTTCTCGCTCGGCGGCCTCGTCGGAATAGCCCGCCAACAGCGGCATCCATTTCCAGTCAGTGGCCACCGCCCCATGCGTATGGGGTGAATGCCCGGTCGCGCGCCTGCGCCGGCCTCTGCGGAAGGACATCCGATCATGCCCAAGCTCGCAGGAAGAACCGCCCTCGTCACCGGCGCCTCACGCGGCATGGGCCGCGCCAGTGCGCTAGCCCGACCTTCTCACCAGCGCGTCGAGATTGGCTGCGGTGGAGCCGGTACGCGGCAGCGCGGGCTGACGTAGCAGGCGCTGGCGCGGAGATTTGGCCGGTTGAGGACGCG
>DASQVL010000124.1:0-3806 GCA_035640795.1 Crenalkalicoccus sp.
AGCCCGGGCGCACCCTCGCTCTCGCCTGGCGCGTCGGCAGCCCGCGTGCCGCGGAGTTCCACAGCCTCGCCCCGGCCATTGCCGCGGCGATGCAGGCGCTGTAACCGAGGCAGAACGAGGAGAGGTCCGGGACATGGAGCAACTCTCGCCGGCGCAGCAGGGGCTGCAGGACCGGGCGCGCGCCCTGGCCGCCGAGGCGGCCGCCCAGGCGGCCGAGACCGACCGCACTGAGCAGTACCCCTGGCCCATGATTCGCCGCATGGCGGCGGAAGGTTTCCTCGGCCTGACCATCCCGCGGGAATTCGGCGGCCCCGGCCTTTCCTGTCTCGATGCCGTGCTGGCGATCGAGGAGATCGCCGGTGGCTGCGCCGTCTGCGGCCGCATCGTGGTGGAGGCCAATCTGGGCGCGGTCGGCGCCGTCATGGCCTATGGCAGCCCGGCGCAGAAGCGCCTGGCCGCCGGGCTGGTGCTGGCCGGCGACAAGCCGGCGATCTGCATCACCGAGCCGGAGGCGGGCTCCGCCGCGACCGAGATGACGACGCGGGCCGTGCGCCGTGGCAACCATTGGGTGCTGGACGGGGTGAAGCACTGGATCACCGGCGGCGGCGTCTCCAGACTGCACCTGATCTTCGCGCGGACGGTGGAGGAGGGGCGCGAGACCGGCATCGGCGGCTTCCTCGCCGTGCGGAACGGCGAGGGCGACCCGCCCGGCCTGATCGTGCAGCGCCGCATCCCCTCCATGGGATTGCGCGGGATGCCGGAGGCGGAGATCCGTCTGCAGGGGCTGGTGGTGCCCGAGGAGATGGTGCTGCGCCCGCCGGGTGGCTTCGGCCAGGGCTTCGGCCGGCTGATGGAGGCCTATAACGGCCAGCGCGTGGGCGCGGCGGCGGTCGCGCTCGGCATCGCCGCGGCGGCGCAGGCGGCGGCGCTGGATTATGCGCAGCGGCGCCGGCAATTCGGCCGCCCGATCGCCGAGTTCCAGGGCCTGGCCTGGATGCTGGCCGATATGTCGATCAAGCTGGAGGCGGCGCGCGCCCTGGTGCGCCGAGCGGCGGCGAGCGCGGGGGCGGCCGGCTTCCCGGACCGGCTGGCGGCGGCGCAGGCCAAGATCCTGGCGAGCGAGGCGGCGATCGAGGTGACGAACGCCGCGCTGCAGGTGTGGGGCGCGGCGGGCTACAGCCGGGAGAACCCCATGGAGCGCCACGTGCGGGATGCGCGGATGTTCGCGATCGCGGGCGGCACGGCGCAGGTGCTGCGCAACCAGGTGGCGGAGCAATTGCTGGGTCGGAAGCTGCCGCAGACGCGGGATGGGTTCCTGCGGATGGCGGTAGAGGAGGAGGGGCGGGAGGTGGCGGCGGAGTAGGTTGCTCCTGGGCGAGGAAGCTTCGCCGGGAACCCCGGGCACGGCCCGAGGCTCGACCAAGGCCGGGCCCGCCTCTCAGAGCGCCCGTCCCAGCCGCGGCGGTACATTCAAGCTCGCCACCAGCTCCCGCAGACTGTCCAGGTTGTGCACCGGCCGGAACTCGTCCACATGCGGCAGGATCGCGCGCACCCCCTGCGCGCGCGGCTGGAATCCCTCGAAGCGCAGCAGCGGGTTCAGCCAGATCAGCCGCCGGCAGGACCGCCGCAGCCGGTCCGTCGCTTCGGCGAGTCCCCGCCCGCCCTCCCGGTCCAGCCCATCGGTGATCAGCAGCACCACCGCGCCCTGCCCCAGCACGCGGCGCGCCCAGAGCCGGTTGAAGCGCTCCAGCGCCTCGCCGATCCGCGTGCCGCCCGACCAGTCCGGCACCACCTGCCCGACCAGCTCGAAGGCCACCTCCGCATCGCGGTGGCGCAACTGGCGCGTCACGTTGGTCAGCCGCGTGCCGAACAGGAAGCTGTGCACGCGGTCGCGGTCATTGGTCACCGCGTGCAGGAAGTGCAGCAGCACCTGCGCGTAGCGCGCCATGCTGCCGGAGATGTCGCAGAGGGTGACCAGCGGCGGCGGCCGCGTGACGCGCCGGCGTCGCGCCAGGCCCAGGATCTCGCCGCCCTGGCGCAGGCTGTCCCGCACCGTCTGGCGGAGGTCCACCGCCGGGCCTTCCGGGTCCGGGCGGAAGCGCCGGGTGGGCCGCGCATCCAGCGGCAGCACCAGGCGGCGGATCTCCCGCTTCGCCGCGGCGAGCTCGGCCGCCGACATCGCCTCGAAATCCATGCTCTGCAGCCGCTCCCGGTCGCTCACCGTGAGCGTCATGTCGCGCTCCTCCCGCTGCTCCGGCGGGCGGGGCGGGGTGGGCGGGCTGCGCGGCTCGCGCATCGCCTCAGCGATGCGGCGGGCGGCGGGGGGCGCCTTCTCGCGCTGCTTCATCCCCTCCATCAGCGCCATGGCGGCGGCGTTGCGCCCGGCGGCGGGGTCGCGCCAGAACAGCAGGAAGGCCTGGTCGAACACCTCGAAATGCTCGCGCCGGTGCACCATCACGGCGCGCAGCGCGGCATGCACCTGACGGCGGTCGCCGATGTCCACGCGCTGCAGCGCGTCCAGGGCACGCAGGGATTCGGAGACGCCGATGGGCAGGCCGGCCCGGCGCAGCAGCCGGCCGAAGGCCTGGACATTCGCCGCCAGCGCGCCGTGCCCCTGCGGCAGCGTGGCGAGGCCCGCAGCGGCCCCGAGGTCGCTCACCTCAGGCCGCGCTCGCCCGCGCCTCGCCGACCAGCCGCGCCGCCTCGGCGCCGCGCAGCTTGGCGATGTCGTCCTGGTACTTGAGAAGCACACCGAGCGTCTCGTCCACCGCCGCCGGCTCCAGCTCCCGCGCATCCAGCGCGGCGAGCGCCGCCGCCCAGTCGATCGTCTCGGCGACGCCCGGCAGCTTGAAGTAGTCGCCGCCGCGCAGGCGCTGCACGAAGGCGACGACCTGCGCGGTCAGCTTTTCCGGCACATGCGGCACGCGGATCTTCAGGATCGCACGCTCCCGCGCCGCGTCCGGGTAGTCCACCCAGTGGTAGAGGCAGCGGCGGCGGATCGCGTCGTGCACCTCCCGTGTCCGGTTGGAGGTGATGACGACGACCGGCGGCACCGCGGCGCGGATGGTGCCGAGCTCCGGCACGCTGATCTGGAAATCAGCCAGCACCTCGAGCAGGAAGGCCTCGAAGGGCTCGTCCGCGCGGTCGAGCTCGTCGATGAGCAGCACCGCCGGCCCGCCTTCCGGGCTCAGGGCCTGCAGCAGCGGCCGCTCCTGCAGGAAGCGGCGGGTATAGATGCCGCGCGCCAGCGCCTCCCGGTCCGCCGCCTCGCCGGAGGCCTCCGCGAGGCGGATCGCCATCAGCTGGCGCGCATGGTTCCACTCATAGGCGGCGGCCGAAAGGTCGAGCCCGTCATAGCACTGCAGCCGCACCAGGCGGCGCGGCAGCTTCGCTGCCAGCACCTTGGCGATCTCAGTCTTCCCGGTCCCCGGCTCGCCTTCCAGGAAGAGCGGCCGGCCCATGCGCAGCGCCAGATGCACGGTCGTCGCCAGCGCGCGGTCGGCCACGTAGCCGCCGCTGGCAAGCAGGTGCTGCGTAGCCTCGACCGTCGTGGGCAGGTCGCTCACAGGAACAGCAGGACGACGATGATCAGCATCAGCAGGGCGCCGATCCAGAACTGCATGGGCAGGCCGAAAGGCTCGATCTGCAGCAGCAGGCGGAGCGGCCGCAGCGCCTCGGGGTCGGCGGGGCGCGGGTTGGGGCGGTGCACCGGCTGGCCGGGGCCGGCGGCGCTCGGCCCCTCGGCGCCGTGCTGGGTCAGCGGACCCGGGGCGCCGGCATCGCGCAGATACTCGGTATCGGTGTTG
>DASQVL010000125.1:0-2295 GCA_035640795.1 Crenalkalicoccus sp.
CGGCGCGGCGGTAGAAGCCGGGCAGGTCGAAGCCCGGCGGCAGATCGAGCCGGGCGACCAGCAGCCGCCCGGTCAGCGGGTCGAGCACCGTCCAGCCCGCCGCGTCCTCGAGGGCGGCGAAGCAGTGGCGGAAGCCGGGGCGGAGCAGGCGGAGCCATGGCTGGCCGGCGCCGCCGCCGAAGACGATGAAGGCGCGCTGCGCCAGATGCTCCGCGGCGCGGCGGTGCGCCGCCGTCACGCCGGGCCGCCCGGGAAGCGCACCACCTCGCCCCCTGGCCGGGCGGGCGGCGCATCGGCCACGATGCCCTTCACCCGGAGCGGCCATTCCAGGCGCGACAGCGCCTCGGTCCACAGCCGCCAGTCGCCCTTCTCGCGCAGCACGGAGGGGTCGGGCGCCACGCCGCGCTCCCCCCAGATGCGCAGGATGCGGGCATGGGTCAGGTCCACCCGGCGCTGGCGGTAGAGGCGGTCGAGGCAGCGCACCACGTCGTCCGGCTCGCAGGGGCGGGGCACGCCGCCGCGGCCGGCGACGATGCGCGCGCCGTCCTGGCGGGCGATCAGGGCGGCCATGGTCCAGAACCAGGCCTCCTCGGCGGAGTGGAAGGGCTGGGTGCGGTCGAGGGGGGCGAGGGTGTGGGTATGGCTGGGGCGGGGGGCGGCGGTCATGCGGGGCGGGCTCCCTGGTCGGAACATTCCAAGAACGTAAACCCCGGGTTGTGCTGCCGCAAGCGGAAAGAAGGAAAACAAGCCTATTGCATCACGACTCGATCCCTAGGATGTTATGCCCATGTCCCGCCTGCGATTCCGGCCCCGCCATGCGGCATGAGGATGTCTGGCGCGCACTCGACGCGCTGGCCGCCGAGCACGGCCTCTCCGCCTCCGGCCTGGCCCGCAAGGCCGGGCTGGACCCGACCGCCTTCAACCCCTCGAAGCGCATCGGCGCCGATGGCCGGGCCCGCTGGCCCTCCACCGAGAGCGTCGCCAAGGTGCTGACGGCGACGGGGACGGGGGTGGAGGCCTTCGCCGCGCTGATCACCGGGATGCCCGCCCTGCCGCGCGGCGGCCGGCCGGCGGTGCGGCGCATCCCGCTGATCGGCCTCGCCCAGGCGGGCGGCGACGGGTACTTCGATGATGGCGGCTACCCGGTGGGCGGCGGCTGGGACGAGATCGCGGTGCCGGAGGTGGGCGACCCCAACGCCTATGCGCTGGAGATCTCGGGCGAGAGCATGGAGCCGGTGTTCCGCGACGGCGATCTCGTCATCGTTTCGCCCAGCGCGCCGGTGCGGCGTGGCGACCGCGTGGTGGTGCGCACCGCCCGCGGCGAGGTGATGGCGAAGGAGTTGAAGCGGCAATCGGCCCGGCGGATCGAGCTGCGCAGCCTGAACCCGCTGCACCCGGATTACGGCTTCGACCTGGCCGAGATCGCCTGGATGCACCGCATCGTCTGGGCCAGCCAGTAGCCCGCGACCGGCCTGGGTGTGCACACCGAAGCCGGGCACGCGAAGGGCGTGATGCCAGCCCGCCGGCCTGTGCCCCGCGTCACTTATGCTGCACCGAAACATGCGATAAGGCGGCGGCATCCCCGACACCAGGAGTCGCTGCATGCGCCGTCCGTCCCTCGCCCTTGGCTTCGCCCTTGCCCTGGCACTGCCCGTCTGCGCCGCCGCGCAACAGGATGTGGAGCGCGGCGCCTATCTCGCGCGCATCATGGATTGCGGCGGCTGCCATACCGCGGGCGCGCTGGCGGGGCAGCCTGATCCGAAGCTGCACCTCGCGGGCTCCACGGTCGGTTTCCACATCCCCGGCCTCGGCGTGTTCTACCCGCCCAACCTGACGCCCGACCGGGAGACCGGGATCGGGACGTGGAGCGCGGCGGACATCACGCGCGCGATGAAGCAGGGGCTGCGGCCGGATGGGCGAGAGCTGGCACCGGTGATGCCCTGGCGCTCCTACGCCGCGCTGACGGATGCGGATGCGGAGGCGCTGGCGAGCTACCTGCGCAGCCTGGCGCCGGTGCGGCATGCGGTGCCGCCGCCGACGGGCGAGGGGCACGGCGCGCCGGCGCCCTATCTGACGGTGGTCGTGCCGCAGAGGTGAGGCGTGGGTTGCCCTTGGGGGAGGAAGGAAACTTCCTCCCCCAAGACCCCCACCATCCTTCTTCTGATCCCTTCTCCGCAGCGCTTGCCCGGTCCGCCTGGAAGACTCCCAGCCAAGGCTGATTCTCGCAGCCGCGGTCAAGGGTTGCCGCAGGCCACCGCGAGGCGCCTTGACCGCGGCGGGCCGGGCGCCACCCTA
>DASQVL010000126.1:0-2589 GCA_035640795.1 Crenalkalicoccus sp.
GACCCCCTCCACCCTTTTTCTCATCCCTGCTCGTCGGCGATTGCCCGATCCGCCTGGAAGACTCCCGGCAGGCTGTTTCCTGGAGCAGATCGCTGTGGGGCGGCGTCGCCGTGCAGCCCTGGTCAAGGCTCGCTGAAGGCGACGTGCGAAGCGCGCCCGGCCTTGACCATGGCGAGCACGGCCCGACGCTCGACCCAAGCCGGGCCCCTCACCCCAGCATCGCCCGCGCCTCCGCCCAGATCCGCCGGGCGATCTCCCCCGCCGGCTCGATCCGCGCGAGGCCGGCAGATTGCCCGGCCCAGACCTGCATGCGTTGCAGGTCCCCCGCCTTCTGCGCGGCGGCGCGCATCGGCCCCGTCAGGCCGCGCTGCACCGGATAGGGCGCGGGCGAAGGCGCCTCCGGCGCGATCGCGGCCAGGGCGTAGCTGGTGGCAAGGCTCCGCCCCGGCCTTCCGCTGAAGGCGCGGGTCACCACCGTCCCCTCCGGCCGCGCGGTGCCGAGGGCGGCCGCCCAGGCCGGGTGGATCGCCGCCTCCGGCGTGCGCAGGAAGCCCGTGCCGATCTGCGCGGCGCTGGCGCCGAGCAGCAGCGCCGCCGCGACGCCCCGCGCATCGGCGATGCCGCCCGTGGCGACCACGGGGACGCGCACCGCATCCACCACGGCGGGCAGCAGGGCGAACAGGCCGACCGCCTCGCGCTCCGCCCGCCCCGCCTCGAAGGCGCCGCGATGGCCGCCCGCCTCGGCGCCCTGCGCCACGATCACCTCGGCACCGGCGGCCTCGGCCGCCAGCGCCTCCGCCACGGTGGTCACGGTGGCGAACCAGGCGATGCCGCGCGCCTTCATCGCCTGCACCATCGCCGGCGGGTAGAGGCCCATGATCGAGGAAATGGCGGCCGGCCGCGCCGCCAGCAGCGCCTCGCACTGCGCGGCGAAGTCCTGCAGCGGGACGTCGCCGGCATCCTCCGGCACCGCGGGGCCGAAGCGGCCGAGGAAGTCGCGCAGCCGTGCCTCCTGCGCGGGATCACGCGCCGGCGGCGGGTCCGGGATCCACAGATTCACCTGAGCCGCGCCGTTGCTGCCGGCGCGGAAGGCGGTCATCCAGCCGGCGATCTCCTCGGGCGGCATCAGCAGCGCGCCGCAGCCACCCATGCCGCCGGCATTGGCGACGGCGATGGAGAGGCCGGGCGGGCAGGCCCCGGCCATGGGCGCGAGCAGGATGGGCAGGCGCAGGCCGAAGCGCGCGCCGAAGGCCTCGGCGCGGTCGAGCGGGGCGGTGGACATGGCGGGCTCCTTCCGCCCCCAGGCTCTGCCCGGCGCGGCGGCGCGGCAAGCGATGGCTCACGATGGCAGCGATCGCCGGGCGCGATGACCCGCTTGACCTCGGCGCCGCGCCGCGCGCACCTGCCGCCATGACGCGCGACGCCGCCGCCATCGCCAAGGCCCTCCGCGCCAGCGCCGGGATGCTGGAGGCGATGGCCGAGGATGCCGCGCTGTGCGCGGCGACGGCGCGCGCCGTGGCACTTTCGGTCGCGGCGCTGCGCGGCGGGCGCAAATTGCTGCTCTGCGGGAACGGTGGCAGCGCTGCGGATGCGCAGCACTGGGCGGGGGAGCTGGTCTCCCGCTTCCACTACGACCGGCCGGGGCTGCCGGCGCTCGCGCTGACCACCGACAGCTCGATCCTGACGGCGATCGGCAACGACTACGGCTACACGCGGGTCTTCGCCCGCCAGGTCGAGGCGCTGGGCCAGGCCGGGGACGTGCTGTTCGCGCTCTCGACCTCCGGCCGTTCGGCGAACGTGCTCGCGGCGATGGAGGCGGCGCGGGCGCGGGGGATGGCGACCGTGGGGTTCACGGGGCGGGAGGGCGGTGCGATGGCGCCGCTCTGCGACGTGCTGCTGCTTGTGCCGCATGAGAGCACGCCGCGCATCCAGGAGGGGCACGAGGTGCTGGGGCACGCGATCTGCGCCATGATCGAGGCGGAGATGTTTCCCGGCGCGGCGTGAGCGGCCAACCGGCGTGCTTCCGAACCGTTTGCTTGCAGAGCAGATTCAAGCTCCCGGGCGTGCGCGCCCGTCGGCGGTCCGCCCTAGACCATCATGTCCGCTGAGGCTTCCGGCGGGTTGAGGTGGCCCGCCTCGAAGTGTCGAGTAAGGCGTGTGCAACGCAGCGGGGGTTGCTCGGGTGAGCGAGCCGATCCCCAGACACTGGAGGCGGACCGTGGCGGAGAATACACTGTTTGTTGGCTTGGACGAGGGCGATTCTTACTGCCCATCAGACTATGTCCCTACAGAAGCCAGGTTTCTTGACGCGCATCGTCCGGTGGCGGACGCCGGTGACGCCGCGCGTCGGCGGCGCGTCGCACCCGCTCGCTCTGCAGGTCGGCGCACCGGATGATCCAGGGAGCGCCCTTGCAGAGCTGCCGAGCGGGAAGGATCCCACCGGCGACGAGACGGCGCACCGTGGAGACGCTGATGCACAGCGCACGCGCTGCCTCCTCGAGCGTCGCTTCCCCGCGTTCGGCGCGCTCGCCCTCACGGTAGACCGCGATGCCCTGCTGGCTGCGCACCGAGCAGACGCGACTGCGGGTC
>DASQVL010000127.1:0-3973 GCA_035640795.1 Crenalkalicoccus sp.
CGGTGTCGCGACGCAGCAGCACCTGTCGGCGGAGCTCCTGTGCCGCGCCGCCGGCGTGACGATGACGCACGTGCCCTTCCGCGGCACCGGCCAGGCGGTGAACGAGATCATGGCGGGCCGGATCGACATCGCGCTGGATACGTTGCCGACCTACCTCCCGCATCTCCGCGCCGGCAAGGTGCGCGCGCTGGCGGTGACGATGCCGGAGCGCGTGCCCTCGCTGCCGGAGGTGCCGACCGTGGCGGAGAGCGGCTTCCCCGGCTTCGACGCCAATGTCTGGTACATGGTGATGGGGCCGCCCGGCCTGCCGAAGGCGATCGCCGCGCGGTGGGTGGAGGCGGTGAACGCCGCGCTGCGCAACCCGGTGCTGGCGCCACGCATCCAGGATGCGGGGTTCATCCCGGGCGGCGGGAGCAGCGATGATGCCGCCGCGCTGCTGCGGCGCGATGCGGAGCGGTATGCGGCGCTGATCCGGGAGGCGGGGGTCAGGTTGGATTAGGCTGCCCTCGGGGGAAGGAAGGGAAGGTCCCCACCAGAGATCGCCCGGGCCGCCCGCGTCGGTCAGAACGCCGCCTCCTCCATCGCCCGCAGCGTCTCACCCCCCGCCATGATGGAGGCCGCGAGCGACGAGGTCTGCGGCAGCATGCGCTGCATGAAGAATCGCGCCGTGGCGAGCTTCGCCCTGTAGAACCCCGTCGCGTCCCCGTCCTGCTTCTCCAGCGCGATCTCCGCCATCCGCGCCCAGACGAAGCCGAGCGCGGTCAGCCCGAACAGCCGCAGGTAGTCGGTCGCGGCCGCCCCGGCCTCGAAAGGATCGGCCATGCCGCGCTGCGCGACCAGTGCGGTCGCCTGCTGCAGCCGTCCGAAGGCCTTGGAGAGCGGCAGGATGAACTCGCCCATCCGCTCCTCCTCGGACTTCGCCTCGATGTACTCCAGCACGGGGTGGAAGAAGCGCCGCAGGTAGCGGCCGGCATGCGCGCCCATCTTGCGACCGACGAGATCGAGCGCCTGGATGCCGTTGGTGCCCTCGTAGATCTGCGCGATGCGCGCGTCGCGGACATACTGCTCCATCCCCCATTCGCGGATGTAGCCGTGGCCGCCCAGCACCTGCATGCCCAGTGCCGTCGCGTCCCAGCCGGCATCGGTCAGGAAGGCCTTGATGATGGGCGTCATCAGCTGGACGTAGTCGTCCGCCGCGGCGCGGAGTTCGGGCTCCGGGTGGAGCGCCGCCACATCCGCTTCCAGCGCCGTCAGCATGACGAGGGCGCGGCAGCCCTCCACCAGCGCGCGCATGGTCAGCAGCATGCGCCGCACGTCCGGGTGGACGATGATGGGGTCCGCTTGCCTGTCGGGCGCGGCGGCCCCGCCGAGCGCGCGGCCCTGCAGCCGCTCCTTCGCATAGGTCACGGCGTTCTGGTAGCTGACCTCGGCAAGCCCCAGGCCCTGGATGCCGACGCTGATCCGCGCCTCGTTCATCATGGTGAACATGGCGGAGAGGCCCTTGTGCGGCCGCCCGACCAGCCAGCCCACGGCATCCTCGAAGGCAAGCGCGCAGGTGGCCGAGGCCTTGATGCCCATCTTGTGCTCGAGCGCCGTGCAGGTCACGCCGTTGCGCGCGCCGGGCCTGTCATCCTCCGTGGGCAGGAATTTCGGCACGAGGAAGAGCGAGATGCCGCGCGTCCCCGGCGGCGCATCCGGCAGCTTCGCCAGCACCAGGTGGAGGATGTTCTCCGCCAGGTCGTGCTCGCCCGCCGAGATGAAGATCTTGTTCCCCGTGATGCGGTAGGTGCCGTCGCCGGCGGGCACGGCCTTCGTCCGGATCAGGCCGAGATCGGTGCCGCATTGCGGCTCGGTCAGGCACATGGTGCCGGTCCACTCGCCGCTGACCAGCTTCGGCAGGTAGCGGTCGCGCAGCTCCTCGGTCCCGTGCTTCGCCAGCGCGGAATAGGCGCCGTGCGAGAGGCCGGGATACATGCCGAAGGAGAGGTTGGCCGAGCAGATCATCTCCTGCACCAGCACGCCGATGCTGACGGGCAGGCCCTGGCCGCCATAGGCGGGATCGCAGCCGAGGGCGGGCCAGCCGCCCTCCTGGAACTGCCTGTAGGCCTCCAGGAAGCCCTTGGGCGTGCGGACCACGCCGTTCTGGAGCGTGCAGCCCTCCTCGTCCCCCGGACGGTTCAGCGGGAACAGCACCTCCTCGCAGAGCTTCGCCGCTTCCTCCAGCACCGGGTCCACCACCTCCGGCACCAGCTCGGCGCAGCCGGGCAGCGCGCGCAGGCGCTCGGCGTCGATGAGCTCGTTCAGCACGAAGCGCATGTCGCGCAGCGGGGCCTTGTAGGCGGGCATCGCTGGATCCTTTCTGTTTGCGCGGCCGAGTCACGGCTCCGGGCCATTCGGCCCTCCGCCGCTCGGACGCGCTAGTTCCGGAGGGGCCGGCCCGTCTCGAGCATGTGCTCGACCCGGGCGAGGGTGGCTTGCGTCCTGAGCAGCGCCATGAAGGACTGGCGCTCCAGCTTCAGCACCTCCTCCTCCGGCGTCTCCTCGGTATGGTCGCGGCGGCCGCCGGAAAGCGTCGCCGCCAGGTGGTCGCAGACGACGATATCGTGCGGCGTCGCGCGGCCGAGGGCCGCCTGCTGCTGCACGGCGAGGTTCAGCGCAGCGCGGCCGGAAGGACCGGGCAGGCGCAGCGCCGCGGGCTTCGCCGGCGCGTAGCCCTCCAGCATGGAGAGCGCCCGCGCCTTGGCCGCGGCCAGTACGCGGTCGCGGTTCATGACGATGCCGTCCGTCGGGCGCAGCAGCAGCATCTCCCGCGCCTCGAAGGCCGATTTCGCCACCTGCGCCGTCGAGATCATCTCGAAGGCCTTGGCGACGGGCGGCATCGGGCCCTTCGGCGCGCGCGGATTCTCCGCCCAGCGGCGCAGCATTGTGGTGCAGCCGCCCCAGCCGGGGATCAGTCCGACGCCCACCTCGACCAGGCCGATATAGCTCTCGGCATGCGCCTCCACCGCGTCGCAATGCAGCAGCACCTCGCACCCGCCGCCGAGCGCCATGCCGGAGGGCGCGCCGACCACCGGGAAGGGCGCGTCCCGCAAGGACCGCATGGCCTTCTGCCCGGCCTCGACCAGGCTCTCGATCTCGCCCCAGGCGGCGATGTTCGCGGCGAAGAGCGCGAGGCCGATATTGGCGCCGACGGAGAAGTTCTCGCCTTCGTTGTGGATGACCAGCGCCCGGAACGCGCCCTTCTTCCCCAGGGCGACGGCCTTGCCGACCAGCGCCATCACCTCGGGGTCGAGCGCGTTCATCTTGGTGTGGAATTCGAGGCAGGCGACGCCGTCCCCGAGATCCCACAGGCTGGCGCTGCCGTTCTTCGCCAGCGGCGCGCCACGGCGCTTCACGTCCGAGAGCAGCAGCACGCCCTCCGGTCGCGGGACGGGGTCATAGGCGCCATCGGTGCCGAGATATTCGAGCACGCCGCCCTGCACGCGGTAGAAGCTGCGCTCGCCGGCAAGCTCCAGCAGAGGTGGCACGGCGCGCCCCTCCGCGCGCAACGCTTGCGCCAGCCAGGCGGTGCCGAGCCTGTCGATCAGCTCGAACGGCCCCCATTTCCAATTGTAGCCGAGGCGCACGGCGGCATCCACGCTCGCCACGTCCTCGGCAATCTCCGGCACCAGGCGCGCGGCGTAGCTCAGCGTGTCGAGCAGCACGGCGCGGGCGTAGCGGCCGCCGCGGTCCGGGTGCTCCACCAGGCGGCGGAGGTCTTTCGCGCCGGCCTCCAGGCTCTCCAGCACCGGCGTCTCAGCGGGCCGGTCCTCGCCGGTCCAGAGGTCGATGGCGCGCTTCAGGCTGTTGCCCTCGGCATCCCTGGTGCGCGTGTAGAATCCGCCCTTGCCGCCCTTGCGCCCGGTGCGGCCCTCCGCGATCAGGCGGGCAATCACGGCGTGCTCGCGCATCCCGAGCACATAGGGGTCGTCCG
>DASQVL010000128.1:0-3091 GCA_035640795.1 Crenalkalicoccus sp.
GGCCCTCGGCCCGGGGATCGCCCGGCTGCTCGGGCTGCGCGCCCTGCTTGGGCTGCGCTCGCCGATGAACACTGTGGCGCGGCTGCTCGACCCCTTCGATGCGCGGGCCGGCGTGGATGGCGTGTTCCACCCCCCCTATATCGGGCTGCACCTGGCGGCCGCGGAGCGGCTCGGCCGGCGGCGCCTGCTGGTGGTGAAGGGCGGCGGCGGGGAGGCCGAGCGCAGCCCATTGAAGCCGCAGGTCGCCCATCTCTGGGACCGCGCGGCGGGCCGGACGGAGATGGCGCTGCCCGCGACGCTGCCGGGCGGCAGCGCGGCGGCGGAGGATCCGGAGGCGGTCTGGCACGGCAGGGCGGAGGGCGGCGCGGGCCACGCCACCGTGCTGGCGACCATCGCGCTCGGCCTGCTGGCGCTGGGCGCGGCGGCCAGCCCGGCCGAGGCCGATTCGCAGGCGCGCGCGGTCTGGCAGGCGCGGCGCGGCTAGTGTCCTGCCCACGAGGCTCGCTGCTTCAGCAGCGAACGGAGCGGACCGGCAGGCCACTGAAAACAAGGGTCAGTGGACCGAGAACGAAGTCCGAAGGGCTTCGGAATCGGGGCACCAGCAGCGGCCGCGTTCCGAAACCGGCAATGGGCTGGCGCATCCGGCCCGAGGCCGGTCCAGCCTGCGCCTTGCAACCTCGCGGGCGGGCCGGGCACGGTAGGGGCGGTGTTCACGCCGGGACCAGCTTCCGCATGAGAGCAAGGGCGCTGGCGGTCGCGGCGGTGCTCCTCCTCGCGCCGACTGCGGCACCGGGCCAGTCCGCGGCCCCGCCCGCGGACGCGCCGCCGCTCGCCGCCGCCCAGGGTTTCGTGCTGCGCGGCCTGCGCCTCACGAGCGACCGCATGCTCGACCAGGCGGCGCTCGACCGCATCGCGGGACCCTTCCTCGGCCGCGTCGTCGGCGTGGAGGAGGTCGAGGAGATCCGCCAGCAGGTGAGCCTGGCGATGGTGGAGCGCGGCTACCTCAATTCCGGCGCGGTGGTCCCGGACCAGACGGTCACCGATGGCGTGCTGACCTTGCAGGCGATCGAGGGGCGGATCACCGGCATCGAGCTTTCCGGCGCGCACTGGTTCCGCGAGAGCTATATCCGCGGCCGGCTGCGGCGCGGGCTCGGCATCCCGTTCCGCGTGCAGGATCTGGAGCTGCAACAGCGCCTGCTGCTGAACGACCCGCTGCTCCGCCAGCTCAACCTCGACATCCAGCCGGGGCTGGCGCCGGGGGAGGCACGGCTATTCGGCCAGGTGACCGAAGCCTGGCCGTTTGCGCTGACTGCCCAGGTCGCGAACAATCAGTCGCCCACCCTGGGCGGGGTGCGCGGCCAGCTGCAGGGCGCCATTGGCAACCTGCTCGGCGTCGGCGACGTGCTGGTGCTGCAATACGGGCAGAGCGCCGGGTTGGATGACGGCGCCGTCGCCTACTCCGTCCCGGTCGCCAGCGACGACACGCGGCTCAATCTCCGCTTCGACATCAACGGCGCCGTCGTGGTCAGCCAGGTGGCGCGCGACCTCGGCATCGAGAGCCGCTTCGACAGCGTGGCGGTCGGGCTCAGCCGGCCCTTCTGGCGCACGCCGGAACACCGGCTGCTGCTCGGCGCCAGCGCCGAATGGCGGCGTGCCCGCACCTTCCTGCTGGGCGAGCCCTTCTCCTTCGTCGAGGGCGCGAGCGCCGGTCACACCAACGTCACCGTGCTGCGTGCCTACCAGGACTGGCTGGACCAGACGGCCGACCACGTCGTCGCGCTGCGCTCCACCTTCAGCCTCGGCGTGAAGGCGCTGGGCGCCACCGTGACGGCGGAGCGCCCGACCGGGCGCTTCTTCGTCTGGCTCGGCCAGGGGCAGTATGTGCAGCGCCTGTTCGGCGACTGGGAGTTCGTGCTGCGCGGCGCGCTGCAGCTCACCCCGAACCCGCTCTTCCCGATCGAGCAATTCGTGTTCGGCGGCCTCGGCACGGTGCGCGGCTACCGCGAATACCTGACGGCGACGGACAATGCGCTGAACGCCTCGCTCGAGCTGCGCATCCCGGTGGCCCGGCTGCCACTGCCCTGGACCGCGGCGGAAAGTAGCGCGGGCCTGCTGCAGCTGGTGCCCTTCTTCGACCGCGGCGCGGGCTGGAACACCGGACGGCCCACGCCGCCCTTCAGCCACCTGACCAGCGTCGGTGTCGGGCTGCGCTGGCTGGTGGCCGAACGGACCGCGGCGGAGATCTACTACGGCTACGGCCTGAAGCCCGTCCACCTCGACAACACGCTGCAGGACCAGGGTATCCATTTCCGCATCGTCGCGGGGCTGCTCTGATACCGGCCTGCGTAAATCCTGACTTGCAGCCCGCGAAGCAGGCTGAGCGGCCGAATGGCCGCCGCGGCCATTGCCGCCTGGAGCATTTCCAGGCGAAGTGTGCGCGGTTCGCCGCCGGAAATACGATCCAGAATATGGCGCTGGGGCGTTTCTGTGGCAACACAAACGCACACCGGTATGACAGTGCGCGCACCGTGCGCTGGCGCGCTTGACCGCAGGGGGCGGACGCAGCCTGATGCGCGCGACGAGGAGGCAAGGCGCATGGCGGGATGCCGGCCGCTGGGACGCCTGTTCGGAGCCGCCAAGGTTGCGGCAGCGATGGCCCTGTCGTCGATGGCCCTGTCGTCCGCAGGGCCGGCGGCGGCGCAGCGCATCGCGACCGATGGCAGCCTCGGGCCGGCCCAGGCCCTCAGTGGGCCGGCCTACGCGATCGGCGCCGGCCTCGGCCGCCAGGTCGGCGGCAACCTGTTCCACAGCTTCGCCCGCTTCGGCCTCGCCACCGGAGAGAGCGCCACCTTCAGCGGTCCCGCCAGCGTCACCAACATCGTCGGCCGGGTCACCGGCGGTCAGGCCTCCGGCATCGACGGCACGCTGCGCTCGACCATCGCCGGGGCGAACCTCGTCCTGGTGAACCCGGCCGGCATCGTCTTCGGCCCGAATGCGCGCCTCGACGTCAGCGGCAGCTTCCATGCAAGCTCGGCGGACCTGGTGCGGCTGCAGGATGGCGGGCGCTTCCAGGCGACCAACCCGGGGCAGA
>DASQVL010000129.1:0-6104 GCA_035640795.1 Crenalkalicoccus sp.
GCGCCGCCTGGATCCCCGAGAGCCACAACATCCCGTTCTTCGCCGAGGGCATCGCCGGCCCCGCCATCCTGGCCCGGCAGCGGGAGGCCGCTTCGCGCCACGGCGTGCGGCCGGAAGCCGCGCGCGTGACCGCCCTCGCCCGCACGCCCGAGGGCTTCGAGGCGACGCTGCTGCGCGAGGACGGCGCCGGCGATCCGGTCGTCGCGCACCGTGTGCTGCTGGCAACCGGCGCGCGGGACGTGGAGCCGGCACTGCCCGGCCTGCCCGATGCGGTGCGCCGCGGCCTCGTGCGCTACTGCCCGATCTGCGACGGCTACGAGGCGCGCGGGCGCCGCACCGCCGTGATCGGCCATGGCGCGCGCGGCCTGGGCGAGGCCGCCTTCATCGCCCGCACCTATTCGGAGGACGTGACCCTGCTGACCCTCGGCGCGCCCCTGGCGCTCGACGAGGAGCAGCGCGCCCTGGCCGCGCGCCACCGCATCCGCCTGGTGGAGCAGCCGGTGGAGGCGCTGGAGCTGCGCGAGGGCCGCATCGCCGCGCTGCGCGCCGGCGGCGTCGAGCATCGCTTCGAGGTGCTCTACTCCGCGCTCGGCCTGATCTATCGGGCGGAGCTCGCCGCTGCGCTGGGTGCGGCGCGCGACGCGGCGGGGGCGCTGGTGGTGGACGGGCATTGCCAGACGAGCGTGCCCGGCCTCTACGCGGCCGGCGACGTGGTGAGCGGGCTCGACCAGATCGTGCTGGGCATGGGGCATGCGGCGCTCGCCGCGACCGACATCCACAACCATGCGGGCGCGCCGCCATGAGCGGCGGCGACCACGCCTGGTGGCAGCGCGGCGTGATCTACCAGGTCTATCCACGCTCCTTCCAGGACAGCGACGGCGACGGCGTGGGCGACCTGGAGGGGACAAGGCGGCGGCTCGACCACCTCGTAACACTCGGCGTGGACGCGGTGTGGATCTCGCCCTTCTACCGCTCGCCCATGGCGGATTTCGGCTATGACGTCACCGACCATTGCGACGTGGACCCGGTCTTCGGGACGCTCGCCGATTTCGACCGGCTGCTGGCGGATGCCCATGCGCGGTCCTTGCGCGTGGTGCTGGACTACGTGCCGAACCACACCTCGGACGCGCATCCCTGGTTCGCGGAGAGCCGCGCCGCGCGCACCAGCCCGAAGCGCGACTGGTTCATCTGGCGCGACCCGGTCCCGGATGGTGGCCCTCCGAACAACTGGCTGAGCGAGTTCGGCGGCCCGGCCTGGACGCTGGATCCCGCGACCGGCCAGTATTTCTACCACGCCTACCTGCCGCAGCAGCCGGACCTGAACTGGCGCAACCCGGAGGTGGTCAGGGCGATGCTGGACGTGCTGCGCTTCTGGCTCGACCGCGGCGTGGACGGCTTCCGGGTGGACGCCATCCACCACCTGTTCGAGGATGCGGCCCTCCGCGACAACCCGCCCAACCCGGACTGGCGGCCCGGCATGTCCCCGGCGCGGAGCGTGATCCGCGCGCACAGCATGGACCAGCCGGAGGTGCATGACGCGGTCGCGGAGATGCGCCGCGTGGCCGAGGCCTATCCGGGCGAGCGCGTGCTGATCGGCGAGGCCTACCTGCCGATCGACCGCCTCATGCTCTACTACGGCGCCGATCTCCGCGGCTTCCAGCTGCCCTTCAACTTCCACCTGCTCTCCACGCCCTGGCGGTCGGAGGCGGTCGCCGCGCTGATCGAGGCCTATGAGGCCGCGCTGCCGCCCGGCGCCTGGCCGAATTGGGTGCTGGGCAACCATGACCGCTCGCGCCTTGCCAGCCGGGTGGGCGCCGCCCAGGCGCGCGTCGCGGCGATGCTGCTGCTGACGCTGCGCGGCACGCCGACGCTCTACCAGGGCGAGGAGCTCGGCCTGGAGGACGTGCCGATCCCGCCCGAGGCGGTGCGCGACCCGTGGGAGCTCCGCGTACCCGGCTTCGGCCTGGGGCGGGACCCGGTGCGCACGCCGATGCCCTGGGAGGACGGGCCGGGCGGCGGCTTCACGACGGGCACGCCCTGGCTGCCCTTCGGCGCGGGGCACCGCGCACGGAGCGTCGCGGTGCAGGCGCGCGAGCCGCGCTCCATGCTCGCGCTGTATCGCGCGCTGCTGCGGCTGCGACGGGCTGAGGCGGCGCTCTCGGTGGGGGCGTGGGAGAGGCTGGCGGCGCCGGATGGGGTGCTGGCCTATGCGCGGCGCGCCGGCGGGCGATGCCTGGTGGTGGCACTGAACTTCGGCGCGGCGCCGCGGCGCGTGCCGGGGCTGCGCGGGCGGGTGCTGCTCTCGACGGCGATGGACCGCGATGACGCGGTGGATGGGCTGGCACTTCGGCCCGATGAGGGGGTGATCCTCGCGCCCTAGGCGGCCCGCCCTACTTCGCCGGCACGGGCTCCCGCCGCGCCGCCGGCGCGCGCGGCGCCTCCGGCGGCCCGCCGCGCTTCCGGTCCGGTGCGAACCACGGATAGATGGACGGCAGCACCAGCAGCGTCAGCAGCGTCGCCGTGATCAGCCCGCCGATCACCACCGTCGCCAGCGGCCGCTGCACCTCCGCCCCCGCGCTGGTGGAGACCGCCATCGGCACGAAGCCGAGGCTCGCCACCGTCGCCGTCATCAGCACGGGCCTGAGGCGCTGCTCCGCCGCCTCGCGCGCGGCGGCGATCGCGCCCCGCCCCTCCTGCCGCCGCTCCACGATGGTGCTGACCAGCACCACCCCGTTCAGCACCGCGATGCCGAACAGCGCGATGAAGCCGACCGCGGCCGAGATGCTGAAGGGCAGCCCGCGAAGCCAGAGCGCCAGCACGCCCCCCGTGGCGGCGAAGGGCACGTTCACGAAGATCAGCGCCGCCAGGGCCACGCTGCGGAAGGCGATGAAGAGCAGCGCGAAGATCAGCGCGAGTGCGGCCGGCACCACCAGGGTCAGCCGCGCCGTCGCTTCCTGCAGGTTGCGGAACTGCCCGCCCCACTCGATCCGGTAGCCCGGCGGCAGCTTCACCTGCGCGGCGACCGCCTGCTGCGCCGCGGCGACGAAGCCCGAAAGGTCGCGCCCGCGGACATTCGCCTCCACCGTGATGCGCCGCCGCCCCTGCTGGCGGCTGATCTGCGCCGGCCCGTCCTCCCATTTCACCTCGGCCACCTGGGTCAGCGGCACGGCGCGGCCCGCGGCGTCCACGATGCGCAAGGACCGGATGCGCTCCGGATCCGCGCGATCCTCCGGCGCGAAGCGCACGCGGATGTCGTAGCGCGCATTGCCCTGCACGATGCTGCCGACCGTGCGGCCGCCCAGCGCCTCCACCACGTCCAGCACCTGGGAGACATTGAGCCCGTACCGCGCCACCGCCTGGCGGTCGACGATGACGCGCAGGAAAGGCTGCCCCGCCGTCTGCTCCGCCTTCACATCGGCCGCGCCGGGCACGGCGGAGACCGCCTGCACCACGCCATCCGCCAGCCGCCGAAGCTCCGCCGGGTCGTCGCCATAGACCAGGATGCCGATATCGGATCGCACGCCCTGCAGCATGTCCTGCATCCGCATCTCGATGGGCTGCGACCAGCTCTGCTGCAGCCCGGGGACGGCGCGGTCGATTGCCTCGGAGAAGGCCTGCACCAGCCCGTCCTGGGTCTTCGCCGTGGTCCATTCCTCCTGCGGCTTCAGCATGATGAAGCTGTCGCTCTGCTCGACGCCCATCGGGTCGGTCGGGATCTCCGAGCTCCCCGAAAGGGTGACCACCGTCTTCACCTCCGGGAAGCCGCGCAGCACGCGCTCCACCACCGTCATGGTCTCGACCGCGGTGGACAGGCCGATGCTCGGCAGCTTGGTGATGGTGTCGGTCAGCGCGCCCTCGTTCAGGCGGGGGATGAACTCCGCGCCGAGCCGCGCCGCGGCGAGGCCGGAGCCGGCGAGCAGCGCGAGCGCCACCGCCACGGCGACCGCCGGGCGCCGCTCCGTCCGGTCGAGCAGCGGCGTGTAGAGGCGGCGGGTCCAGCGCACCGGCCGGCTGTCGGCATCCGAAAGCCGCCCGCGCAGCACCAGAGTGGCGAGCGCCGGCATCAGCGTCAGCGTCAGCACCAGCGAGGCAAGCAGGGCGAAGATGACGGTCAGCGCCATCGGGCGGAACATCTTCCCCTCCACCCCCTGCAGGCTGAGGATCGGGAGGTAGACGACGATGATGATGGCGATGGCGAAGATCACCGGCCGCGCCACCTCATGCGCCGCCGATCGCGCCACCGCGTCCGGGTCCTGCTCCGGCGCCTCGCCCCGGCGGCGGATGATGTTCTCCACCATCACCACGGAGCCATCCACGATCAGGCCGAAATCGATGGCGCCGAGGCTCATCAGGTTGCCGGAGATGCCCGCGTAGTACATGGCGGTCGCGGCCGCCAGCATGGAAAGCGGGATGGCCAGCGCGACGATCAGCCCCGCGCGCAGGTTGCCGAGCAGCAGCAGCAGCACGAGGACGACGAGGATCGCGCCCTCCGCCAGGTTGCGCGCGACGGTCGCAATGGTGCGGTCGATCAGCTCGGAGCGGTCGTAATAGGGCTCGATGCTCACGCCCTGCGGCAGGCTTCTGCCGATCTCGGCCATCGCCTGCTTCACCCGGGTCGCCACCTCCCGCGTGTTCTCGCCCACCAGCATCAGGGCGACGCCGACCACCACCTCCCCCTGCCCGTCCCGCGTGACGGCGCCGAGGCGCGGCCGCGGCGCCTCCACGACCCTGGCGACGTCACGGACGTAGAGGGCCACGCCGCCCTCCCCCGTGCGCAGCACGATGCGGCCGATATCGGCGGGGTCGCCGATCAGCCCCTCGCCGCGGATCACCGCCTGCTCGCCGTTGCGCTCCAGCGTCGCGCCGCCGCGGGCGCCGTTGTTGCGCTCGACCGCGTCGAACACCTCGGCGACGGAGAGGCCGTAGCGGGTCAGCGCCTCGGCCGAGACCTGGACCTCATAGGTGCGGAGGTCGCCGCCATTGACGTTCACGTCGATGACGCCCGGCACCTGCTTCAGGCGCGGCGCGATCTGCCAGTCGAGGATGGAGCGCAGCTCCATCACGCCGTGCCCCGGCCCCTTCACCTGGAACTGGTAGATCTCGCCGAGGCCGGTCGAGACCGGCCCCATCTGCGGCTGGCCGTAGCCGGGCGGGATCTGCACCTGGGCGAGGCGGGAGAAGACCAGGTTGCGGTCCGCGTAGATATCCGTGTCGTCGGTGAAGCGCGCATAGACCACCGAGAGCCCGTAGCGGGAGACGCTGCGCAGCTGGTCGAGATGCGGCAGCCCCTGCAGGGCGAGCTCCACGGGGAAGGTGATGAAGCGCTCGACCTCGGGCGGGCCGAGGCCCGGCGCCTGGGTCGTGATCAGCACCTGGCGCGGCGAGATGTCGGGCTCGGCATCGATCGGCAGGCGCCGCAGGTCGTAGCCGCCGAGGCAGACCAGGATGCCGGCCAGCACCAGCACGACCGCTCGGTTGCCGATGGCGAAGTCGAGCAGGCGCGCGACCACCCTCTCAGTCCCTCACATCCACGCGGCTGTGCAGCAACGCGGATTTCAGCTGGAAGCTGCCCTGGGTCACCGCCTTCTCCCCGCCCTCGAGGCCCTGGGTCACCTCCACCTGGCCATCCTCGCGGAGACCGGTCCGCACCACGCGGCGCTCGAAGCGCTCGGGCCCGGTGCGCAAGAAGACGGTCGGCTCGCCATCCACCAGCTGGATCGCCGCGTCCGGCACCAGGATGCCGTCGCGGCCGAGCCTCTCCTCGATCGCCACCGTGCCGAACATGTTGATGCGCAGCGCGCCGTCCGGGTTCGGCACCTCGCAGCGCACCCGCGCCGTGCCGGTGCGGGGGTCGAGCTGGTCCGCCACATAGGCGACGCGGCCCTCGAAGCGCCGTCCGGGATAGGCGTCCACCGTCAGCGTCGCCCGCGCGCCGGGCCGCACCGCGCCGAGCTCCCGCGCCGGCACATCGGCATAGACCCAGAGGAAGGAGAGGTCGGCGAGGGTGAAGAATTCCCGGTTGGTGTCCACCAGCTCCCCGGGCGTCGCGCCGATCGCCAGGATGGCGCCGGCGAAGGGGGCGACCATGGCGCCGCGCGCATCCC
>DASQVL010000130.1:0-4744 GCA_035640795.1 Crenalkalicoccus sp.
GGCTCGTCACCGAGCAGCACGACGCGGCCCTCGAAGGCCTCCTCGCGCAGGGAAGCTGCGGCCTGGAACCCTGCCTGTCCGGCGCCGATGACGACGACCGTCCCGGGCCGGCTCACGCTACCACCTCCATCGGATGCTCCCCATTTGAGCAGCGGCTGCGTGGCGGTCTTAAGCGGCGTTCGGCTCCGGCCGCCTCGATTGCCCACCCAGGTGAGTGTGGTTGCTACAGTTGCCATGGCAACCATGCTCGCGATGGGGTGCTCTTTTGCGCGCCATGGCACTTGCGGGCCGCCACTTGATGATCTGGGCTTCAGGCCAGTGGCGGCGGAAGAGTGGGCTATGGCGGCGCGTCGGTTTCGGGCCGGGCGGCGACCGCGGTATCGAGTCCGGGACTGGGGGCTGCGCAGCGAAGCGGCGCTGACCGGGTTTCGCGCCAACAAGTTTAATATGGACTGGCGTGGCATCTGCAACGCGCGGCCCGGCATAGGCGCGGCTGACATAGTGCATGGCAGCAGGCGCCCGACCATATCCACCAGCGCGTGGCGCTTGTGCCCGATTGCACGCTCCAGCAGGGCTCGCACCGGCCAGCGGCGCAGCTTGCCGCATGGCGCCGAGGCGAGCAGGGACACCTGCGCGACCTGCCACTCCGTACCGGTCGGGCACGTCGCATAGGGGATGCGTGGGAGTCTCTGCAGTGGTGTACGCTAAGCGGCCAGTGAAGCCCGGAACGCCTCCGGCCTGAACCGGTTGGTGCGCAGCGGCCGGAACCGGTCGCGCGGGGCCTCCACGTCCGCCCAGAGGCAGTCGCCGGTGAGCGCGATGTGGTCCCACCGCACCGGAGCGACGTGGGACAATTCCTCGTCGGTGAGCGCGACGCCCCGGCCGCGGACGTAGGCGACGGCGCGGGCCAGGTAGGTGGTGTTCCACAGCACGATGGCGTTGACGACGAGTGTTGCCGCTTCCGCGTGACCCGTATGCGGATCCGCCAAAGCCTGCATGACGGGGGGCAATTTCAAGTCGCCGCGATCTTGGTGCCGCGGGAAGCCGTTGGTTGCCCTGGCAAGCTTGTTTAGTTGCCGTGGCAACCAAGATCGCGCACCGGAGTGCTCCAAGCGGCCGAACCTGGCCGCCACGACGGATGGCGGGGCAGCCGCCGCACCGACGAGGGAGCATCCGATGTGGGCCGGGCCGAAAGGAGTGCGACAATGCCAGGTCTAAACAATCGAATCAGCTCAAACTGTGCGGACGAACTGCGAGCAGCCATATCCGGCTGCGTGGCGGTGCCGGGGCACGAGCTCTATGACGAGGGCTGCCGCGTCTGGAGCGGCGCCGTGCGCAGCCGCCCTGCGATAGTCGCGTTCTGCAAACAGCCCGAAGACGTGCAGGCGGCGGTGCGCGCCGCGCGGCGCCACGGCCTGCCGCTGTCGGTGCGCGGCGGCGGGCACGACTGGGCGGGGCGCGCCCTGCGCGAGGATGGGCTCGTCATCGACCTCACCGGGATGCGGGATGTGGCGGTGGACCCGAAAGCGCTTGTGGCCACTGTCGCAGGCGGCGCCCGGGCCAAGGATGTGGCCGTCGCCGCCGGCGCCCACGGCCTGGTCGCGGCAATGGGCGCCTGCGGTACGGTCGGCATGGCCGGCCTGACCCTGGGGGGCGGCTACGGCCCCTTCAGCGGCGCCTACGGCCTGGCGGCCGACAACCTGCTCGGCGCCGAGATCGTGCTGGCCGACGGGCGGCGGGTGACTACCGGTCCCGACGCGGAGCCCGACCTGTTCTGGGCGCTGCGCGGCGGCGGCGGCAACTTTGGTGTCGTGACCTCCATGCGCGTCCGCCTCCATCCGGCGCGCGACCTGCTCGCGGGATTGATCATCTACAACTGGAACGAGGCGGGCGCGGTCCTGCGCCATTACGCGGCATTCGCGGCGACGGCGCCCGACGAATTCGGCACGTACGCCGGCATGCTGCCCGGCCCGGACGGCAAACCCATCGTCTTAGTGTTAGCGCTGTGGAACGGCGACCGGCGTCGGGGCGAGCGTGTCATGGAAGACGTGCAGGCTTTCGGCACGCCGCAATCTGCCCAGGTCGGACCGGCGAACTACGCCGACACGCTCGCCCAGTTCGACGCGGGGGTGGAGGCCGCGGACGGCTACCACTGGGAGATCCGGACGTGCTCGCTGCCCGCGCTGACCGACGGCGCCCTAGACGCGATGATCGCGGCGAAGGCGCGCGCGCCGCAATGCTGGGTTTGTTGGCACCACTTCCACGGCGCCGCCACGCGGATGGCGCCGGATGGCGCCGCATTCGGCCTGCGCCGCGAGCACTTCATGGTTGAGATCATCGCGGGCTGGAAGCCCGATGGGGATGACGGCGCGTCGCGGCGCTGGGCACAAGATCTCCGGCAGAGCCTCGCCCCGTTCGCCCTGCCGGGCGGCTACGCCAACTACCTGGTGTCGGATGACCGCGAACAAGTGGCGGAGGCTTACGGCGGCAACGCCGCCCGGCTCCGGGTCCTCAAGCGCCGCTTCGATCCCAATGGCGTCTTCACGTCCGCCATCCCGCTGCCGGAGGGGTGAATCTCCGGCGGTTACGTTTGAAACCCAATTCCCCCGAGCGGCAATCGAACCGTATTTCGCCAGCTCCGGTCTGCCGCTCTCTCACCCCCTACTGGAGGACAACCCGATGACGATGCTTCTCGACAAGAAACGGTCGGCGCCCAGCAACGTCCAGGGTCGCGACGAGGCCACGTTGGAAAGGGGAAAGTTGCTAAGGGAAACCAGAACTGCGCGGCGCCGATGCGGCAGTGATGACGCGGCCTGGGGCGCGCCTCGTCGCCTACAAGACGCCGGACCAGATCCTCTTCTTGGACCCCGTGCCCAAGAACCCGACCAGCAAGATCCACCGCCGCGCACTTCGGGAAAAGCTGGCTCCGGCTGGAGCTTCGCAACGGCGTGGTGCACGGATTGCAGGTGTGGGCGTATTGCGGTCGACCCTGATCGGGGCTCATGCGATGCGGACGTACTCCGGGCGTCCGAGCTCGAGCATGCGGTTCGGCACGTTGGTGGCGATGGCCACCTCGGTGTCCTGACGCCCGCCAGTCCGCGAGCGCAGGCCGTCGCCGATGACGCGCTTCCATCGCGACATGTCGGCTTCCACAAGAGCTCGGCAGTTGTACCCCGATGTGCTCTGCCAGCCCATGCGACCACGCTCGGCGATGAACTGCCGATGGCGGTCCCGCTGTGTCGGCGCGGTCTCGGCCGCCGCACTCGGCACCGCGCTCGAGCGGGGTGGGACGACGACGTCGGCCTCCGGATGCCGCGTCGCGACCCCGGCGTAGACGTCGTCGCGGTCGTAAGCACCATCGCCAGTGAAGGACGCCACTGGCCCCTCCACTTGGTCGAGCAAGGGGCCAACCCGCGAGCCGTCGTCGGCATCCTTGTCGGTCAACTCCGATGCGACGATCCGCCCGGTGTCGGCGTCGGTGGCGAGATGGAGCTTGCGCCACCCGCGCCGCGCCCTCGTACCATGTCTCTCCACCAGCCACTCGCCGGGGCCGCAGAGCTTCAACCCCGTGCTGTCCACCAGCAGGTGCACGGGCCCGCATCCACAGCGCGGGCGCGGCACGTCCAGCGTCTCGGCCCGCCGGCTCATCGTGCTGTGGTCGGGCGCGGCGAGGTCCAGCCTGAGCAGGACGATGACGGAGGCGACGAGGCCTTCCGTCTGGCGCAGCGCCAGACGGAACACCGCCCGCAGGGTCAACGCCGTGGCGATCGCCAGCGCGGAGTAGCGCGGCTGCCCGCCACGGCCGGTGCGCTGCTCGGCGCGCCACGCCTCGATCGCCTCCGCCGTGAACCACACGGTCAAGCTGCCGCGCGCCCGCAGACCGGCCTCGTAGGCGGGCCAGTTCGTCACCTGTGTTGCTGCCGCGGGATGTGATGCCGGCGGTCTGCGTTGGCTTTGAACGGCAAGCTGGGCGCCCCTGGGCGTAGTGGGGCATCGCCCCGATCCCATCCTACGCCTGCGACGCTGGAAGTCCCATCCGTGCACCAAGCTCGCTTCGAGGAGCAATGTCATGACGGCTGGAAAGGCGCGGCAGCCTTCCTATGATCCCTATTCTACTCGTGGGGTGGACGACTCTGGCGGATGGGGCGGTCTGCTGCCCGTGAAGGTCGTCTCCGTACCAGACCCGATCGAGGACGACATTGGATCTGTCATACAGCGTGGCATGCTTGTTCTCGAGCTTGGATGCGGCGTCGGTGACTTATCTCTCTGGATCGCCAAGTTGGTTGGTTTCAGCGGCCTAGTAGTAGGAGTCGACGAGACTGCGGAACACGTCGATTTGGCTGAGAAGCGCGCGACAATTGCCGGTCTATGTTACTGGACTCGATTTATCACGGCGGATCTCAACACCTTCGTTCCTCATGAACACGCCTTCATTCCTCATGAACGATACGATGCTGTCGTTGTGGCGCGTGTACACATGTTTCGACGCGAGCGCGCCACCTTGTTGCGAGTATCCACCTGGCTCCGCCCCGACGGCGTCATCATAATCACAGACCGCAAGCCGGCCGGAAGTACCGACAATCAATCTTCGGTTTGAGGCAAAGATGCGACGGACGATTCTGATGGCGCGAAGGAAGAATATTGTCCTGGCCGCTCACGACAACAGGAAGGAAGAACTTTTTGAATGGGCAGAGCACAATTTAGACTTGTTAGGCATCCACTTGCTTTATGCAACGGGGACTAC
>DASQVL010000131.1:0-6143 GCA_035640795.1 Crenalkalicoccus sp.
GAGGTGCACAGCGCCGAGGCCTACGGCCCCTATTTGCACGGCGATCAGTTCGCCGTGCACTTCAAGCTGGACGTCACGCCGAAGGGCGGCCAGCGCATGCAGATGCAGGAGATCGCGCTCTACACGCTGAAGGACGGCAAGATCGCCGAGGAGCGCTTCCTGTACGGCGTCCTGTAGCCTTTGGCATCCGGCTTGCAAGCCTTTGGCATCTGGCTTGCAAGGCGACGACGACCGACCGGGAGCCCCGCCCATCCAGTGCCGCCGGGAGCGCCGCCGCTGGACCGCACCGGTGCGGGCGACCAACATCCCGGCCGACTACTGAGGAGGCGGCGATGCCGGAATTCGTGGACCTCTCGCGCGAGATCTTCCACCGCACCCAGACCCACCCCAGCCACCCGCCAGTGGTGATGACGGTGTGGAACGACCATGCGGAGAAGAAGCGCGCGGGCAGCACCGTCTTCAGCAGCAAGGCGATGTATCTCTCGCTCAGCGACCATGCGGGGACGCATGTGGATGCGCCGGTGCATTTCGACCCGCGCCCGGGCGCGCCCTCCATCGACGAGGTGCCGCTCGAACGCTTCTTCACCGGGGCGATCTGCCTCGACCTTTCCCATGTGCCGCTGAAGCACGCCATCGCCGTGCCGGAGATGGAGATGGCGCTCGCCCGCTCCGGCCAGGAGATCCGCAAGGGCGATACCGTGCTGCTCTGGATGGCGGTGGAGCAGCGGCTGCTCGGCCAACGCGGCTACCTGCACGACTTCCCCGGCCTGGCGCTGGAAAGCGTCCATTGGCTCGCCGACCGCCGCATCGGCATGTTCGGCGTGGAGGCGATCAGCCCGGCGCCGGAGGGCGAGCCGAATTTCCAGGCGCACATGGCCTGCGCGGAGCGGGGGATCACGCACATGGAATGCCTGGTGAACCTCGACAAGCTCGTCGGCCGCGGCCGCTTCACCTTCATCGGCTTCCCCCTTCGCATCCGGGGCGGCACGGCGAGCCCGATCCGCGCGGTAGCGATGTTCGCATGAGGCGGCGCGCGGTCCTGCTCGGCGCCCTGGCCGCACCCGCCCTGGCCCGGGCGGATACCTGGCCGGAGCGGCCGATCCGCTGGGTCGTCAACTTCCCGCCGGGCGGGGCCGCGGACACGCTCTCCCGCGCGCTGGCCGACCAGATCGGCGGCGGGCTTGGCCAACCCATCGTGGTGGAGAACCGGCCGGGCGCGGGCGGCATGGTCGGCAGCGACCTCGTCGCCAAGGCGCATGGCGATGCGCACCTCGTCATCATGTCGAACGCCGCCTCGCACGGCATCGGGCCGGTGCTCTACGCCAATGTCCCTTATGATCCGCTGGCCGATTTCCGGCACCTGGCGCTGGTCGGCACCTTCGCCAGCGTGCTCTGCGTGAATCCTGCCGTGCCGGCCACGACGCCCGGCGAGCTGGCGGCGCTGGCGCGCAGGCGTGGCGGCATCGAGTACGGATCAGGCGGCAACGGCACGCTGAACCACCTGATCGGCCAGCTCTTCGCCCGCGCCGCCGGCGTCACCATGCTGCACGTGCCCTATCGCGGCTCCGCGGCGGCGCTGACCGATACGACCGGCGGGCAGATCCCGGCCATCATGGAGAGCCTGCCCATTGCGCTGCCGCATCTCCGCGCCGCGCGGCTGCGCCCGCTCTGCACCAGCGAGGCGGCGCGCGCCGCGGCGACTCCCGAGGTGCCGAGCTTCGCCGAGAGCGGATATCCTGCCGTTGTCGCCACCAACTGGTTCGGCTTCTCGACCGCCGCCGGCATCCCGGATGCCGTCGCGGTGCGCTGGCAGGAGGCGATCGGCAGCGCGCTCGCCGCGCCTCGGCTGCGGGAGCGCTTCGCCGCGATCGGTGTGGTGCCCGGCAGGCTTGGCCCCGTCGAGTACACGGCGCTGGTGGCGGACGAGCTGAAGCGGTGGAAGACGGTGATCGCCGAGGCGGGCATCCGGCCGGATTGAGGCTTCGGCGGAAGGCTAGGGAGGGACGTTCCGCGCCCGCCGTCCCGCCCTAAACTCCGCGCAACCCAGCCAGGGGAGGCCGAGATGCAGCCCAGGACCGGCGCCGAGCACATAGCGAGCCTCCGCGACGGCCGCGCCGTGCTCTACCGCGGCGCGCGCATCGACGACGTCACGGAGCATCCCGCCTTCCGCAACGCTGTCCGCTCCGCCGCCAGGCTCTACGACCACCAGGCGCGCCCGGACCGGCTGGAGGCGATGACCTTCCTGCCGGAAGGCGCGCCGCGCCGCATCGGGCGGATGTGGGAGCTGCCCGAGACCCATGACCAGCTCCTCGCCCGCCGCCGCGCGCTGGAGGAATGGGCCACGCTCTCCTGCGGCTTCCTCGGCCGCGGGCCGGACCACGTCGCCTCCTGCCTCGCCGGCATGATGATGGGCATCGAGGTGTTCGAGGCGCATGACAAGGCGCGCGCCGCGGCGCTCCGCGACTACTGGCGCCACGTCCGGGACAGCGACCTCTACCTGACCTACGCCCTCATCAGCCCGCAGGCGGATCGCGGGAAGGGCGCGTCGGAGCAGGACGAGGACCTGGTGCTCCGCCTGCTGGACCGTGACGCCCAGGGCATAACGGTACGCGGCGCGCGCATGCTGGCGACCGGCGCCGTGCTGGCGAACGAGATGCTGGTCACCTCCATCCAGCCGCTGCAGCCGGGCCGCGACGAGGCCTTCGCCCTCTCCTTCGCGGTGCCGCTCGCCACCCCCGGCCTCCACATCCTCTCCCGCCGCTCCTACGAGGAAGCGGCGGAGGGCGGCTTCGACCACCCGCTTTCCTTCCGCTTCGATGAGAACGATGCGGTGCTGTGGTTCGAGGATGTGCGGATTCCGTGGGAGCGCGTCTTCGTCTGCGGCGACACCGGCATGTGCGCCGCGCAGTTCCACGCGACGCCCGCGCATGTCTTCCAGAACTACCAAGCGCAGGTGCGCCTCTCGGTGAAGCTGCGTTTCCTCGCCGGCCTCGCGCACCGCATCGCCGAGGTGAACGGCACGCTCGGCTACCCGCAGGTGCGGGAGGCGCTGGGCGAGGTGGCGGCGGAGGCCGCGATGGTGGAAGGCCTGCTCGCCGGGATGGAGGCGAAGCCCGAGCGCCGCGGCGGCTATCTCATCCCTGATCGCCACCTGCTCTACGCGGCGCAGACCCTGACCCAGCCACTCTACGGCAGGCTGGTGGCGCGCTTGCGGGAGCTCGCGGGCGGCGGCCTGATCATGCTGCCCGCTTCGGTCGAGGACCTGCGGTCGGCGGAGACGGGGCCGTTCATCCGCCGCACCCAGCGTTCGCCGGTCGCAACACCGGAGGAGCGGGTGCGCTTCATGAAGCTCGCCTGGGACGCGCTGGGCAGCGAGTTCGCAGGGCGCCATGCGCAGTACGAGCTGTTCTACGCCGGCGCGCCCTCCGTACCGAGGAACCACTCCTTCCGCACCTATGACTGGGAGGCGGCGGCGCGGCTGGTGCAGGCGATGCTGGCGGAGCCGGACGCGCCGCTCAGCGCGGCGGCGGAGTAGCGGATGCGCCCCGTCCTCGTCGCCGGCGCCGGGCCGGTCGGACTCACCGCCGCCGCCGCGCTCTCCGCCCGCGGCGTGCCCGTCACGGTGCTGGAGGCCGAGCCGGCCCTGCCACTCGAGCTCCGCGCCTCCACCTTCCACGCGCCGACGCTCGACATGCTGGACGCGCTCGGCGCCGCGAAGGCCATGATTGCCGAGGGCCTGGTCGCGCCGCATCTGCAGTACCGCAACCGCGACCACTCGCTGATTGCCGCCTTCGACTTCGGCCTGATCGCCGATGCGACGCGCCACCCCTTCCGCGTGCAGTGCGAGCAGTTCAAGCTGGTGCGCATCCTGGCCGGGCTGCTGGAGGGCCGGCCCGGTTTTGCGCTCCGCCTCGGCGCCCGGGTGGAGCATGCGGAGGATTGCGGCGAGCATGTGCGGGTGAGGCTCGCGGATGGCGCGGCGCTGGACGGGTCCTGGCTCGTTGGGGCCGATGGCGCGCGCAGCGCGGTGCGCCGCGCCGCCGGCCTCGCCTTCGAGGGCTTCACCTGGCCGGAGCGCTTCCTGGTGCTCTCGACGCCCTTCGACTTCGCGCAGGCGATCCCCGGCCTCGCCGACGTCTCCTACTACGCCGACCCGGAGGAATGGTTCTTCCTGCTGCGCGTCCCCGGCCTGTGGCGCGCCATGTTCCCGGTGAAGCCGGAGGTGAGCGAGGAGGAGGTCGCCTCGGACGCCTTCGCCGCGGCGCGCATGGCACGCATCCTGGCGGGCGGCGGCCCCTACGAGATCCGCCACCGCACCCTCTACCGCGTGCACCAGCGCGTGGCGGAGCGTTTCCGCAAGGGGCGCATCCTGCTGGCGGGCGATGCCGCGCACATCAACAACCCGCTCGGCGGCATGGGGCTGAACGGCGGCATCCACGACGCGGTGAATCTCTCGGAGAAACTCGTCGCCGTGCTGCTGGACGGCGCCGATGACGCGCTGCTCGACCGCTATGACCGGCAGCGCCGCGGCGTGACGGTGGAGCATGTGCAGAGCCAGACCATCGCCAACAAGCAGAACCTGGAAGCGGTGGAACCCGCCGCACAGGCCGCGTTCCGGGAGCGCATGGCGGCGACCGCGGCCGACCCCGCCGCCGCGCATGACTACCTGATCCGCATCTCCATGATCGCCAGCCTGCGCCGGGCGGAGGCCATCGCATGAGCACGACGCGCCGCGCCCTGCTCGCCGCCCTCGCCGCGCCCGCGGCGCGGGCCGAGGAGGCCTGGCCTGCCCACCCCCTCCGGCTGATCGTGCCCTTCCCGCCGGGTGGCGCCAGCGACTTCGTCGCGCGCGTGGTGGGCGAGCGCATGGGCCGCGCCCTCGGCCAGCCCGTCATCGTCGAGAACCGCAGTGGCGCCGGCGGCAATATCGGCACGGAGGCCGGGGCGCGCGCCGTGCCGGACGGCTACACGCTGACGCTCGGCGCCATCGGTACGCTGGCGGTGAACCGGTTCTTGTTCCGCAGCCTGCCCTACGACCCGGACCGCGACTTCGCGCCCGTCGCGCTGCTGGCGCTGACGCCCAACGTGATGGTGGTCCCGCCGAGCCTGCCAGTGCGGAGCGCCGCGGAGTTCATCGCCTGGGCGAAGCCGCGCGGCGCGGCGGTGAGCTTCGGCTCGATCGGCAACGGCACCTCGCAGCACCTGGCCGGCGTGCAGTTCAACATGCTGACGGGGACGCAGATGGTGCACGTGCCCTACCGCGACCCCGCGCAGGTCAATACGGACCTGATGGAAGGCCGCGTGCAGGTGCTGTTCCAGTCCATCTCCGGTGTTGCCGACCTTGCGCGCAGCGGGCGGATGCGCGCCCTAGCCGTGACGGGGGAGGAGCGCGTGCCGGCCTTCGCCGAACTGCCGACGCTGCGCGAGGCCGGGGTGGAGGTGACGACGGTCGGTTGGTTCGGCCTGGTCGCGCCGGCCGCGACGCCGGAGCCGGTGCTCGAACGGCTGGAGCGGGAGGCGCTGGCGGCGGTGGCCGACCCGGCGGTCGCGGAGCGCATCGCCGGCACGGGCAGCCTCGCGCGCGGTCGTGGACGCACGGCCTTCGCGCAATTCATCGCGGACGAAACGGCGCGGCTGCGCGGGATCGTCAGGGCCTCGGGCGCGGTCGCGGATTGAGCGGCCTGGAGCGGCTTCCGTGCGCCTGCGCTCACGGAAACCGCAGATCCCGCTCAGGTAATTCCACCTGAACGGGATCTGCTCTACGGCGCCGCCCAGCGCGGCTTGCGCTTCGCCCTGAAGGCCGCGATGCCCTCTGCTGCCTCGGCACCCGCCGCGGTGCGCGCGAAGGCATCCGCACCCGCCTCCGCATAGCCTTCCGGCGCGACCGGGCCGAGCGCCGCCAGCAGCCCCTTCGTCTCCGCCAGCGCCCCCGGCGCGCCCTCCAGCACCGCCGCGATGCTGGCGCCCACCATCTCGTCCAGCGCCGTCGCGTCTTCCGCCAGCGCATGCACCAGGCCGATGCGCGCCGCCTCCGCCGCGCCGATCACGGCGCCTTCGAGCACCATGCGCGTGGCCGCGGCACGGCCCATGCGGCGGACCAGCCAGGGCAGGATCTGCGCCGGCACCAGGCCGCGCCGCACCTC
>DASQVL010000132.1:0-2544 GCA_035640795.1 Crenalkalicoccus sp.
GGATCGGCCCGAAGGCACGGTCCTGGCGCAACTCCACCCCGCCGCCGCGCGCGCTCTCCAGCGCCGCAATCAGCGTCGCCGCCACCGCGGCCCTGCGCTCCACCGGGTCGGTCAGCCCCTCCGGCAGGAAGCGCTGCAGCACCGCCCAGCCCGGCAGGCCCCCCACCATGCGGGAGAGGCGCGCCAGCGCCTCCTGCACCGTCCACAGGCGCCGCGGCGGCGGTCGGTAGGGCCGGCCCGCCGCCCCCCGCCGCCGCGCCGCCACATAGGCGCGGAGCAGCGCCGGCAGGTCGGCGGCGATGCCGGAGCGGTCCTGCACGGTGAGCGATTCGGGCAGCCCCCGGGCGAACACCTCCCGCCCCAGCTGCTGCCGCGCCGCGAGCCAGGCGGCGGCCGCCCGCATGCGCTCGAGCTCCACCAGCCGGTCGGCGAGAGCGCCCGCCATCGCCTCGGCCTCCGGCTCCGCGGCCTCCGGCACCAGCAGGCGGGATTTCAGCCAGGCGAGCCAGGCCGCCATCACCAGCCAGTCCGCGGCGATCTCCAGGCGCAGCGCCCGCGCCTGCTCGAGCACCGCGAGGAACTGGTCAGCCAGCGCGACGATCGAGAGCCGGGCGAGATCCACCTTCTGCGCCCGGGCCAGCTCCAGGAGCAGGTCGAGCGGCCCCTCAAATCCCTCGAGCCTGAGATGCAAGGTCGCCTGGCTCATTCCCCGCCCCCGGCTCCATCCCCGGCATTGCCCGTCAGCATCAGGACGAGGCGGAAGGCGGGCGTCACCACCGCGCGCAGCGCCCAGCCCACCGGGTCCAATCCCTCGGCGAGCCGCGGCAGCAGCACGACGAGGGCGATCACGAGCAGGATCCCCACCCGCTCCAGCCGCATGAAGGGCAGGGCCAGCGGGGCAGGCAGCAGTCCGGCCAGGATGCGGCCTCCGTCCAGCGGGGGAATCGGCAGCAGGTTGAACAGCCCGAGCACCAGATTCGACAGAATGGAGTAGGCCAGGAACCGATCGGCCCAGCCCAGCGATTCGGTCGGGAGGAGTCCGTCGAGCCAGCCGACCGGATGCGCCAGGAAGCCGGCCAGCAAGGCCAAGCCGAAATTCATCGCGGGCCCGGCGGCGGCCACCAGCATCATGCCCCGCCGTGGGTCGCGCAGCCGCCAGGCGGCGACCGGGACCGGCTTCGCCCAGCCGAACATTCCCTCCACCCGGCCGATTGTCACCAGCTGGCTGACCAGCAGGACGGCCGGCACCAGCACCGTTCCCACCGGGTCCACATGGCGCAGCGGGTTCAGGCTGAGCCGCCCGGCCTGCTTCGCCGTGTCGTCGCCGAGGGCGAGTGCGGCATAGCCATGCGCCGCCTCGTGCAGGGTGATGGCAAGGATGGCCGCCGCTGCCGCCACCAGGAAATCGGGCAGCCAGCTCATGGCGGGGGCCACGCCCCCCCGCCCCGTCGCGGCGCGGCCCGGATGACGTCACGGCCAGTCACGTTATGGCCTGCAGGTGCGCATCGCGCACCGCGAGCAGCACGCCGGGGTCGAGCTCCCGCCTGTGGCCGGCGGTGCGGCCGCGTGCCGCCGCGATGCGCGCCGCCGCCTGGTCCGAGAGGAGCGGGCAGCCGGCGAGCAGCGCGGCACTCTCCGCCAGCACGCCGGAGCAGTGCAGGACCAGGTCGCAGCCGGCGGCGATCGCCTGCCGGGCGCGCGCCGCCGGCGCGCCGCGCAGCGCCTTCATGCAGAGATCGTCGCTGACGAGGACGCCCTGAAAGCCGATGGCGTGGCGGATCACCCGGCCGATGATGGTGGGGGAGAGCGTCGCCGGCCGCCAGGGGTCGAGCGCCGGGTAGAGGATGTGCGCGGTCATCGCCCAGGCGCCGGTCCCGGCAAGGGCTGCGAAGGGCGCGCAATCCTCGGCCAGCGCGTCCCGCCCCGCCTCCACCCGCGGCAGCTCCAGATGGCTGTCGGCGGTGGCGCGGCCGTGGCCGGGCAGGTGCTTGAGGACGGGGACGCACCCCGCCTGCTGCAGCCCGGCGACCCAGGCCCGGCCGAGGCGCGCGACCTCCGCCGGCTCGGCGGCGAAGGCGCGGTCGCCGATCACGCCATGGGTCTCCGGCAGACGCAGGTCCAGCACCGGGGCGCAGACCACGTCGATCCCGACCTCCGCGCAGATCAGGCCGATTAGCGCGGCATTGGCCTCCGCCGCCTCGGCCGGCCGGCCGCGGAAGGCGGATGCGGGCGGGAAGGCCGGCCAGTAGGGCGGGCTCAGCCGGGCCACGCGCCCGCCCTCCTGGTCCACCAGGATCGGCGCCGCTTCGCCCAGCAGCTCCCGGACATCGGCGGTCAGGCGCTGCAGCTGGTCGGGATCGGCAACGTTGCGGGTGAAGAGGATGACGCCCGCCGGCGGCGCCTCGCGCAGGAGCGCCGCCTCCTCCGCCGAGAGCGCATGGCCGGAGAGGCCGATGATGGCCGCGCGCGGGCGCGGCATCTCAGCCGCCGATCGGGTTGCAGGCGCCGCCCTTCGCGCGGACCGCCTCGCAGAGGGCCCGGGCG
>DASQVL010000133.1:0-8529 GCA_035640795.1 Crenalkalicoccus sp.
TTCCGCCACCTCACCGGCAACCGGGACAACGCAGAATGCCTCGGCCGATCTCATCGGACGCCTTCTACTCGTCGCTTGCCGGCCGCCATGACGCCGAATGACGGCCCGCACGCGTCACAGCACGTGCAAAGCCAAGCTGAGAGCCTGACTCTGAACTCATGCGGAACGTGCGAGGCGGCGGAGTAGGACGGTGACGGAAGCGGCGTAGAGGAAGGCTTGAGCGGAGACGATAGAAGCTTCGAAGTCTTTGGCGAGTCGACGATTGCGGCCGATCCAGGCGAAGAAGCGCTCGATCACCCAGCGTCGCGGATGGACGGCGAATCCGACCTGGTCCTTTGGCTTGCGGACGATCTCGATGCGGATAGCAGTGGCACAGGCGACGCGGTCGCCGGCGTAGACGGCAGGTGATCGTGCCCCTGCCGCCTCGCCCGAGGCGGCGACCGGAAACACGGCCCGGCGGCGCATCCGGATCTTCCCGGTCCTGATCACCCTGGCGACGGTCGGGCCGTCGAGGGCGTCCGTTCGGACCGCTGGGACACGCTCGGCACTGCCGTCTGCCTCGCCGGTGCCGCCTTCATCCTGTTCGGTCCCCGGCCCGGCTGAGCCGGGCCGCATCGCGCCGCTCAGGGACCGTCGGATGCCCCCGGCGGGGACCGGCACTGGCCGGGGAGGGTCCAGGCGGGGTCGCGCAGCAGGCCGGCCAGGGCCTCTTCGCCACCCGGGTTCAGGGCCGCCTGGTAGGCGCGGAGGCCGGCCGGCCAATGGCTCTTTACGAAGGTCAGGACGGCGGCGATCTCGCTGCGGTCGAGCCGCCCCGCGAAGGCTGGCATGCCCGGCGTGCCGCCCGGCCCACCGGTGCCTTCGGTGCCATGCGCTATGATTGCGGCGAGATCGGCATCGGTGTGCCGCCAGGCGTGCCCGGTGGCATCAAGCGGCGGGGCGATGGCAGCGAGCCCGCTGCCGGACTCCGTCCGCACCGCCGGACCGGCAAGCCGCGCGCCGTGGCAGTCCGCGCATGCGGCGGCGTAGAGCCGGGCGCCCCGCGTGATCGCCGCCGGGTCGGTGCCGTCGCGCGCCGGTCCCCAGGCCAGCCCGGCCCCCACCAACCCGGCCCCGGCGGCCAGGGCCAAGACCGCCCCGGCCACGGCCCGGCACCTCATCAGGCCTGCGCCACCTGCGCCGGGGGCCCCTGTGTGCCGGCCCCGTTCCGGTACTCCGCGTGCTGCAGGCCGTAATAGACGGCGACGACGAGACCGATGGCGGCGGCGAAGAAGAGCCCCGCCCGGCGCGCCTCGGCGATGAGCCCGCGCCGTGCATCGTGCAGCCGGTGGTGCAGCGCCGTCGGCCCGTGCAGGAACATGACCGCCAGGCAGACGACGGTCGGCAGGTGCCCGATGGCGTCCAGCTTGCCGAAGTCAAGGATGGCCGCGAGGAAGATCAGGCCGAGCCCGGCGATGCCGAGCCGCAGCAGCCCGAGCCCGGTCAGGATGTGGAAGGCGAGCGCGAACTCGACGAAGCCCGCCAGCACCATGAAATCCGCCGGCGGCAGGCCGAGCGTCAGGTAGGGGCGCGCCGCGAGCAGCGGGAAGGTCCACTGCGGGTAGGCCCACTTCTCGACGGCGGCCCACATCAGGCCGGTGCAGAGCGTGGCGTAGAGGACCGGCATGCGCAGCACGCGCAGCCGCTCCGCACGGGCCGAGGTCAGCGCCAGGTAGGCGGCGATGCCGAGGAACATCGGGTAGTCGGCGAGGTGAAAGGCGCCATAGGGCGACCCCGTAGCCGTAGAGCGCCAGGATGCCGGCGGCCCCGAGGACGCAAGAGCGCGCCGTGAGCAGGCTGGCCGCGATGCCGAACTGCAGCCAGGCCGGCCAGTCCGCCCCGGTGCGCAGCTCGGGCGTCAGGATGACGCCGCCGGTGGCGAAGAGCGCCACGAAGAAGGCGCCGATCCCCGCCCGCAGCAGCCGCTCCTCCAATTCCTCGCGCCGCTCCAGCCCCATGATCCTCCGCCCCGCGCGCGCGGCGAGACGGTCGAGCGCGAAGCCGCCAAGCACCAGGAGCGTGAAGCCGGCGAAGATCAGGAGGAAGCGTGGCGCCAGGACCTGCCTGAGTGCCGCCGGCGGGCGCTGACGTCGTACGGCGCGAACCACTTCACGTGTGCCACGGCCGGGGCCGGCAGGAGGCCGGCGGCGGTGGCAAGGACGACGACGGCGCGGCGCGATGCCGGCAGGGCCGGCGGTCTGGCACCGGCCGGAGGGGCGTCGTCCATGGCTGTGAGGTCTCCTCGCAGCGCGGGTCTGGCAGCGCCAGAGGCATACTATTCACGCGCATGGGTCGGCTGTGTGCCGGCACACAGTGCCGTTGTGCACCGCACCACCGTGTTGCACGGGTCGGCGGGATCGGAGCGCCGCATGTAGTCCGGATTGACCTCTGCATAAGCGATCACGCCATCGACGCCGATCACGCATCGGGCCGGGATCGCCATCGTCCAGCTGTCCTCGCCGTTGAACTACGCAAGGTCGGCGCCGAGCGCGCGACGGACCTCGCGCAAATAGACCGGCACGGTCCAGCGCACGCCAAACCCGACTGCGCGTCGCCCTCCGCAAAGTCGCGCACCAATGTCGCTCCCCTGCTCGCGAAAGTGCGCGCAATCCAACCACGGGAGCAACCGCCGGCTCCTCGACATCGGCGCACACCGGAGCAAACCGCCGGGCACCCCGATCACCGCTTTTGACCTTCCCACGTCGGCCCGGCACCGCGATGATGCCGTTGCCGTGTCGCCCGCACCGCGCGCGGCACGGAGTGCGCAACGAGTTCACGGACAAGAAGCGAGTTCCCGCGCGTGTGGGCCGTAGACATCACGGCTGAGGAGGCGGGCGGACCAGGCCGCCTTGCGGCGGCGCCGCGCGAGCCGCCCCGATCACCCGCGAAGTCGTCGCGGCCGGCCGATGCCGGCCAAGCGGCGCGGCAGGGGACGGGCGCGGCCGAGCCGGCCCGAAGACACGGTGGTGGTGCGCCGATACCGCCTCCGACCGCCGCGAGCGTCGAGTGACGCGCCTCCGCCTCCGGGATGTCAGGCTGCGGCCGAGCGTGCTGGTGCTGTACCTCATGCTGACGCTCCCGGGCTTCGGAGCGATGGTCGCGATCACCTACCTCTCCAACGACGAGACCGCCCGCGACGACGCCAAGGAGATGGTGGAGCGTTTCCGCGCCGACACCATCGAGAATTTCCAGGAGCGCCTGACGGCGATCAAGTCGCTCGTCCGCAGCGCCGCTGCAGCGGGCGCGGAGCATCCCGAATTCTACCGCAACGACAGCGCGCTCGGCTACCTGTTCAGCGTCCTTTCCTACAGCGACAAGCTGGTCAGCGCCTATGTCGGCCTGGAGGACGGGTCGTTCCGCCAGGCGCGGCGGATGGACGCCAACACCCCGGTCAACGGCAGCCTGCCTCCGTCCGGTACGCGCTACGCGTACCGCCGGATCGACCCCGCCGAGCCTGCAGGCGGCGCCCGACGGCTCGACCATTATGTCTTCCTGGACGCGGAGCGCCGCGAGCTCGGCCGCGCATCCGTGCCGACCAACTACGACCCTCGCTCGCGTCTCTGGTACGCCAGCACGCAGCTGGCCGGGCGGCTCCATGTGACGGAGCCCGACGTCTTCTTCGCCCTGGGGCTGATCGGCTTCACCGTCGCCGCGCCCGTCCCGTCCGCGGATGGCGCGTTGCAGGGCATCGTCGCGATCGACCTGACGCTGGACGGGCTCTCGGCGTACCTGCACGAGAACGGCATCAGCCCGCGCACCCGCAGCTACCTGCTGGACCACCGCGGGCGCGTGGTGGCGAACTCCGACGCCAGGCGCACCTGGACGAACGAGGGCGGGCGCGTCGCGCTGCAGCACGTCGCGGAGCTGTCGGACGACGCGCTCGGCCGGGCCGCCTACGATGCCTGCAGCCGCGCCGAGGGCACGCTGTGCCCGGTTCGGTTCGGCGGCCGCGACTACATCGCCAGCCTCACGCGGCTGCCGTCTGAGTTTGGCCAGCCGTGGCAGCTCTTCACCGTAACCCCGGTGGACGACTTCACCGCGCAGCTGCGCGCCAACAACGAGCGCCTGCTGCTTTTCGGTCTGGCCGCGCTGCTGGTGCAGGTGGCGGTGATCTACTTCGCCGCGGCCGTCATCTCGGCGCCGCTGGAGCGGCTGGCGGTGAACGTGCGCCGCATCCAGGACCTGGAGCCGCACGGCATGCCGGCGCTCGAATCGCCCATCCGCGAGATCGCGGTGCTGTCGCGCGCCGTGGGCACCCTGGACGCCTTCGTGAAGTCCTTCGCGACCTACGTGCCGGTCGGCCTGGTGCGCCAGCTCCTCGAATCGGGCCGGCGTCCGGAGCTGGGCGGCAGCAGCCGCTTCCTCACCATCTTCTTCAGCGACATCGAGGGGTTCTCCGGGCTGTCCGAGGCGCTGCCGGCGCAGGAGCTGATGCTGCGCGTCTCCGCATACCTTGAGGTGGTGATCCGCGCCGTGGACGAGGAGCGAGGGACCATAGACAAGTTCATCGGCGACGGCGTGATGGCCTTCTGGGGCGCGCCGGCGCTCCTGGAGGACCACGCCCGCCGCGCCTGCCTCGCCGCGCTGCGGGTGCAGGCGGGCATGCGCGCGCTGAACGCGCGCTGGGAGGCGGAGGAGCAGAGGCCGCTGCACGTCCGCATCGGCATCCACAGCGACGCGGTGCTGGTCGGCAACATCGGCGCCCCCACCCGCATGAGCTACACGGTGCTGGGCGATGGCGTGAACGTCGCGGCGCGGCTCGAAGGCGCCAACAAGGCCTACGGCACACGCATCTGCATCAGCCACGGCGTGTTCAAGGAGGCGGGCGAGCGGCTCTGCGCGCGCCCCGTGGACGAGATCGCGGTCCGCGGACGGCGCGCCCGGACGCCGGTCTACGAGCTGCTGGGCGCGCACGGCATGGGGGCGGAGTTCGAGCCGGACGAGGCGACGCTCCGCCTCTGCCGCATGACGCAGTTGGCGTACGACGCGATGGCGCAGGGCGACACCGCGCTCGCGCTTGAGCGCTACCGCGAGACCCTGGCGATTTTCCCCGATGACCCCGTTTGCCGTGCCATGATCCGCAAGCTGACCGGGCAGGCGCCTGCGCCCGAGTTCGCGACGGAGCGGACAATTCTGCCGTGAGCGCCCGGCCGCTCCGCCCGAGCGAATACACCGCGGCCCTGATCGGGCACCTGCACGCCCGGCGGGACTGGGTGCGGGGCGTCCACGCGCTGGAGATCGGTTTCGGCAGCGGGGTGGTGCTGGCGGCGCTCGGCGCGCTCGGCGCCGCGACGCTGCGCGGCGTGGACATCGAGCCCTCGGCCGAGGAGGAGGCATCGCGGCTGCTGGACCGGCTGGGATACGGCGCCGTCGCGCGGCTGCACCGCGGGGACCTGTGGGGGCCGGTTGCGGGGCAGCGCTTCGGCTTGGTCGCGGCGAACCTGCCACATTTCCCGATGGCGCCCGTCGCGGTTGCCGAGCGGCTGCCTAGCTGGAGCTCCGGCGGCGCCGACGGCCGCAGGCTGCTGGATCCCTTCCTGGAGGGGCTGGGACGGCACCTGGACCGGGGCGGCCGCGCCGTCATCACGCACAACGGCTTCGTCGCGCTGGCGCGCTCGCGCGCCGTGCTCGCGCGGTCGGGGCTCGCGCTGCGAGTCGCTGAGACGCTGCTGGTGCCGATCCCCACGGAGAAGCTGGCGGTCATGACGCCCGAGGTGCTGCGCCACGAGGAGGGACGCAGCGTCCACCACTACGGCCCACACGCCTTTGGCGAGGTGCACGTGGTCGAGATCGGCACGCCCGAGGCGCTTGGCTGCGCCCCGGGGCGGGAGGCCGTGCCGGGATGACGGTTCCGGTTCTCCGAAACCTCCTGGCGGCTCTTGCGGCGCTGCTGCTGCTGGTGGTCACTGTCCGGCCCCTGGGAGCAGGGACGCCAGTGTCCGGGGAGGCAGGCAGCCCGCCCGACAGGGCCCTGGCCGCACTGCTGGCCGAGGCACAATCCGCCGCGGCGGCGGCCCGGCGCGATGGCGACTGCGCGCCGCCCGGCTTGGACCGGCTGGCGCGCATCCTCTGCGAGGGGCGCATCCGCGTCGGCGTGCGGGAGGACTACCCGCTCTTCGGTACACGCGACGGGCAGGCGCGGCGCGGCTACGACGTGGACGCCGCGCTCGCCGTGGCCCGTGCGCTCGGGGTGGCGGCGGTCTTCACCCGGGTGACGCCGCCGACGCGCATCCCCATGCTGGCCGACGATCGCGTGGATCTGGTCGTCGCGACCATGGGCCACAACACCCAGCGCGACGGGCAGGTGCGCTTCATCCGCCCGCACTACTACCGGTCCGAGACCGTCCTTGTGGGCCGGCGCGAGCTCCCGCTCCGCCGCCTGGCCGACATCGCGGGCGAGACCGTCTGCGTCACCATGGGCAACGGCTCCAACGCGGAGATCGTCTCTCTCGGCGCGCGGCTGCTCCTGTTTGACGAGCCGGACGACCTGATTGACAATCTGAGGAGCGAGGCCTGCGCGCTCGCGGCGCAGGACGATGCCTTCTTCGCCTGGTACTTCACGGATCCCGGGTTCGCCGCGCGCTTCGAGCAGAAGATCGGCTTCGCGCGGGTGCCCTGGGGCATGGCGGTGCCGGCGGGCCGGGACAGCGCCCGGCTCGGCCACGCGCTCGACCTGGTGAGCCAGATCCTGCACCGCGACGGCACCTTCCTGGGCCTGGCGCGGGCCGACCGGATCCGGACCGGCTTCCTCGAGGAGCAGGAAGCGGTGTGGCGACGGCCGGACTGCGACACGGCGGACGGCAGCGCGAACCCGCGCTGCGTCCTGCCCGCGCTGGACACGGCACTCGCGCCGACGCCCTTCGCCGGCCAGGTCGCGGCGCTGGAGGCCTGGCTGTTCGAGCGCACCGGGGTCGCCGTCACCTTCGCCATGCTCAAGACGCAGCCCGCCTGGGCACTGCTCAAGGCGGGCGCCGTGAACTCGCTGGTGCTCGTGCTGGGGGCGCTGTCCGCAACGCTCGGCTTCGCGCTGCTGCTGGGCGCCATGCTGGGCGGCCCCGCCCCGCTGCTGCGCCTGCCGGCACGGGCGGTGGTCGCGGTGATGCAGTCCTCGCCCGTGGTCCTGACCCTCGTCATCGCCGCCGCGATCGCCCAGGCCGCCTTCGGCTACTCCGCGGCGGTGGCGCTCGGCGCGGCCATCGTGGCGCTGGGCCTGACCAACGGCAGCTACGCCGGGCAGGCGATCGCCGAGGCGATGCGCTCGATCCAGGCCGAGGGCTCCGCCGCGGGTAGGGCGCCGGTCTTCGGGCCCGCCATCGCCCGCTCGGCCACCCAGATCATGTCCTTCCTGGTGAACGCCGCGAAGGGAACCCCGGTCGCCAGCTTCATCGGAGCGCCGGAGCTCCTCGGCACGCTGACGGACATCACCAGCTTCGCCAGCGGCCGGGCCACCACCTACACCCTGGTGCTGATCTTCTACGTCCTGGTCGTCGCCTCCGTGGTCTGGCTCTGCGGTAGGATCCGCGCCCGGCTCGAACGCCGGCCGGCCGCGACGCTTGCGGCATGAGCACGCTGCCCGAAGTCCTGTCCGGCGGCTTCGTGTGGGACCTGCTCGCCGGCATGCTGCTGAACTTCGAGATCGCCGCGGCCGCGACCGTCATGGGCCTGGGGCTCGGCCTGGTGCTGGCATGGGCCAGCCTGGGGCGTGGCCCGACGAGGCGCCCGGCCGCCTGGATCGTCGGCCTGATGCGGGCGGCGCCAACCTTCGTCGTGATGTTCTTCCTGGTCAACGCGATCCCGCGCGATGCGGCCGTTCTCGGCGTGCCGCTGGCGCCCTCCGGGGCCATGGCGGTGGCGCTCTCGCTGGCGCCCTACGCCACGGCCTACGTGGCGGACAACGGTGCGGAGGCGCTGCGGCAGCTGCGCGCGGGCTCGCCGAACGCCGCGCTGCTGTTCCTGCCCAACCTCATGCGAGCGTACTTCGTCATGGTCATGTCGTCGAGCGCCGGCGCAGCCATCGACGTGCACGAGGGCATCTCCGTGATCCTGCGCGCGGCGGACAGCCTCCCGACCCTCGGAGACCAACTGGTGGTGTTCGCCATCGGCATCCTGATGTTTGGGCTGTGCCTGCAGGCGGGGCTCGCTCTGGTGCACGTGCTGCGGCGGCGGCTTGGGCGGCGGGTGGCCGAGGCGCCGGGTTGACCCGCGCGACTCGCGTGCCGCTCGACAAGGTGCCGGCCCTTGCGCTGGCGCTGGACGCCGATCCCGGCGAGCTGCTGCGCCTGGTAAACTCCGACTCTGACGAAATCTGCTTGCTCCGACGCGGGCTGGGCTGATTCGGTGGGGTCATGTCAGCTTGGCTTTGCACGTGCTGTGACGCGTGCGGGCCGTCATTCGGCGTCATGGCGGCCGGCAAGCGACGAGTAGAAGGCGTCCGATGAGATCGGCCGAGGCATTCTGCGTTGTCCCGGTTGCCGGTGAGGTGGCGGAAAG
>DASQVL010000134.1:0-4970 GCA_035640795.1 Crenalkalicoccus sp.
GGCCTGCGGGGCGAACCTGCCGAATCCGTTCGGGCCGGCGATCGTCACCGGCCGCGCCCGCTACACGCTCGACCTGCCACTCGACGGGGCGTTGCACCTCAAGGTGCTCCGATCGCCCCACGCCCACGCCCGCATCCTCTCGATCGGCCGCGAGCGGGCGCTGGCGGTGCCCGGCGTCGTCGCGGTCTTCACCTTCGAGGACGTCCCGCGCCGGCTCTACAGCACCGCGACGCATGAGGACCACCTGGTGGACCCGGACGACACCTACATCCTCGACGATGTGGTGCGCTTCGTCGGCCAGCGGGTCGCCGCCGTGGTGGCCGAGACCGAGGCGGCCGCGGAGCGGGCCTGCCGGCTGCTGGAGGTCGCCTACGAGATCCTGCCCGCCGTGTTCGATCCCGCCGCGGCAATGGCGCCCGGGGCGCCTGTCCTTCACCCCGACCGTGGCGCGGAGAGGGGCAACATCTACGTGGACATCGGCGGTGAGATCGGCAGCGTCGCCGAGGGCTTCGCCGCCGCCGACGTGATCCACGAAAGGACCTACTCGACCTCCCGGGCGCAGCATGTGCACCTGGAGACGCATGGCGCCCTGGCCTGGAGGGGCGAGGATGGGCGGCTGCATGTGCGCACCAGCTCGCAGGCACCCTTCATCGCCCGGCAGAAGCTCTGCCACCTGTTCGGGCTCAGGCCTCGCGACCTGCACGTCTTCACGGAGCGGGTGGGCGGCGGCTTCGGCGGCAAGCAGGAGATGATCGCCGAGGACCTCTGCCTGCTTGCGACCCTGAGGACGGGACGACCGGTCGTTTGGGAGTTCACGCGCGAGGAGCAGTTCGTCGGCGCCACCACGCGGCATCCGATGACGACCCGGGTCCGGCTGGGGGCGGCCAGGGACGGCACGCTGACGGCGATCGAGGTGGACGTCGTGTCCAACACCGGTGCCTATGGCGGCCATGCCGGCGAGACGCTGGCCGCCGCCCTCGGCGCCCCGCTCACCGCCTACCGCTGCGCCAACAAGAAGGCAGGAGGGCGCGCGGTTTACACGAACATGGTCCCGGCGGGCGGCTTCCGCGGCTATGGCGCGTCGCAGACGACCTTCGCGATCGAATGCGCGATGGACGAGCTTGCCCTGCGCCTCGGCATGGATCCCTTCGCGCTGCGCCGCAGGAACATGCTGAGGCCCGCCGACTGGATCGAATCGGTGTGGAAGGACCCGACCGACATCGGCTTCGGCAGCTACGGCCTGGACCAGTGCCTCGACCTCGTCGAGGCGTCGCTCCGGCGAGGCAGCGGCGCTCCCTGCCCGGAGGGTGAGGACTGGGCCGAGGGGACCGGCATGGCGCTCGCGGTGCTCGAGAGCGGGCCGCCGACGGAGCACCGCTCCGGCGCGACCATGGCGCTGCAGCCCGATGGCCGCTACCACCTGGCCGTCGGCTCCGCCGAGATGGGCAACGGCTCGGTGACCTCGCACCGGCAGATCGCGGCCGCAGTGCTGAACGCCCGTGCCGGCGACATCGAGATCGTCAACGCCGACACCGATCTCGCCCCCTACGACACGGGCACCTTCGCCAGCACCGGGACCGTCGTCGCCGGCCAGGCCGTGGCGCTGGCGGCGGTGGCGCTGCGCGACAACATCCTGGACTTCGCCGCCAACCACACCGGCGTGGCGCCCGGCGAATGCCGGCTGGAAGACGGGGTCGTCGTCTGCGGCGGGCGCCGCGTCCCCCTCGCCGCGCTGCGGGAGGTGGGCGTCGCGGCGGGCCATCGCTTCGAGGCGATGCGCAAGGCGTACCTGTCGCCGCGCACGATCGCGTTCAACGTGCAGGCCGTCCGCCTGGCCGTGCACCGGGTGACGGGCGAGGTCCGCATCCTGCACAGCGTCCACGCCGCCGACATCGGCCGGCCGATCAACCCGATGCAGTGCCGCGGCCAGATCGACGGCGCGATCGCCATGGGCTTCGGCTGGGCGCTGACCGAGGCGATGGTCTACGACGGCGGCGGCAGGATGGTGAACCCGTCGCTGCGCAACTATCGCATCCCGGCCTTCGCCGACGTGCCGGCGAGCGAGATCCACTTCGCCGACACCCATGACAGCATCGGCCCGCTCGGCGCCAAGTCGCAGGGCGAATGCGCGATCAACCCGGTGGCCCCGGCGGTCGCCAACGCCATCGCGCGGGCGACCGGCGTCCGCTTCCGCGACCTGCCGCTGCGCGCCGACCGCATCGCCGAAGAGCTCGAGGCCGGTCCATGACAGCGGCGGCGCTGAGGCCGACCGCGTCGGCCGTGACCATCGTCACGCAGACGCAGGTGCGGGAGGGCAGGACGGAGGAGTTCGCCGCCTGGCAGGAGAGGATCGGGCAGGCCGTGGCCGAGTTCCCGGGCTTCATCGGCCAGACGGTGATGCGGCCATGCCCGCCGGCGCAGGTGGATTGGGTGATCCTGCAGAAGTTCGACGGCGTCCCCTCCGCCATGGCCTGGCTCAGATCCGGGCAGCGCCGCCGGCTGCTCGAGCAGGTCTGGCCGCTGCTCGTCGGCCCCGACGATGTTCACATCGTCCGGGACGGCGAGGCCGGTGTCCTGCCGGCGCCAGCCTCGATCGTGTTCGCGACGCGGATCAGGCAGGGCTGCGAGGACGCCTATAGGCGCTGGGAGCGGAAGATCGCTGCGGCCCAGGCGAACGCCGCAGGCTTCCAGGGCTACCGCTTCGAGCCCCCCGTCCCGGGCGTGCAGGAGGACTGGCTGGCCATCCTGCGCTTCGATTCCCAGGAGAACCTCGACGCCTGGCTCCGATCGCCGGCGCGCCAGGCGCTGCTGGAGGAGGCGAAGGTCTTCACCGAGGAGGTGCGTGCGCGGCCCGTCCGTACCGGATTCGACCAGTGGTTCCCCACCGTCGCCGGGCGGCAAGGTGTCCCGGTCTGGAAGCAGAACATGCTGGTCCTTTTGATGCTCTATCCGGTGGTGTTCCTTTTCGGCATGATCGTCCAGGTGCCCATCCTGCAGGGCCGCGCGGGGCTGCCCTTCTGGCTTGCCCTGTTCTTGGGAAATGTCGCGAGCGTCACCCTGCTCAGCGGGCTGGTGCCCTGGACCAGTCGGCGCTTCGGATGGTGGCTGCGCCCGGGCGACGGGCGGCTGCAGCGGGCCGACCTGGCCGGGGCTGTTCTTGTCGCCAGCCTCTACGCGGCGACCATGTTCGTCTTCTCGCAGCTCTCCTGACGCGCATCGGGCGGCGAGCCGGTGCGGATGCCGTCGGAGGAAGTCCGATCGCCGTTCTTGATCCGAGTTCGCGATGCAAGCCCGATTGGACGCTCGCCTGTCCCTTTGACGAACGAGATGGAGCGGTCGATCCCGCAAGGAGGCTCACATGTCCATTGCCACGAAACGACGAGGTTGCGGTTTCGTGTTGGCGGCGCTCGTCGGAGCGACGGCGTTCGCCTCTCCAGGGCGCCCGGCGGAACCCCCGGCCTTCATGGAACCGATCGCGGGCACCCAGACGACGACACCGGGCGAGGTCGCCGCGGCGAATCTGATCGCCCTCAACACCGCCATGTTCGAGCTGTACGGCGATGCCGCCCGCATCTTCCAGGCCAACATCCTGGCCAGGCATCCCGTCATTCTGGCCATGTTCTCGGGCCGCGGCGGGCGGCTGATCCTCTACCGCCCGGGCATGCCGCCGCTCGAGGCGCCGTCCGTGCCGCCGGTCTACCAGTTGCTGAAATCCGTCGGCCACAGCACCATGGCCGTGACCCAGATCGTCGGTCCCTACCTCGACAATCCCGGCAACACATCCTGGCTGGGAGCGATGCGCGCCTATCGCAGCCGCATGCAGTCGGCGCTCGACACGTTGGATGCCACCGAGATGCCGGATGCCTGGCGCGCCGCGGTGCAGGCCATCCTGACCAACAACATCCGCTTCATGGACGACGGCATCGACCGTCGCCTGCTCACGTCGGCCGCCCTGCAGGAGTTCGCCCAGATCCAGGCACCGGAGTTGAAGAAGGTGATCGCCTGGGCGGCGCAGACCCAGGTGTCGCATTGGATGGATGTGGTCGCCAGCTGGAGGGCGACGCTCGGCCCCGACTGGGACAAGACCTACGCGGCGAGCAACACGATCTATGTTGCGCGGCAGAACAACATCCTGTTCAGCGTGCTGGCGCAATTCTTCGGCGCGGCGGCCATCAATGACCGCCTGCTGCTCATCGAGACCGTGTCCTTCACCACGACACCACAGGACCTGCTGGAGTCGCTGACCCGCATCATCGCCGACCGGTCGGTGGGTGCGCTGTTCTTCCGCAACGACCGGCTCATGGATTACGAGCTCATGGGCGGCGATGCGCGGCAGGCCATCCTGGGCGAGACCCGCAGGCGCGGTATGCCGGCGGTCTTGCCGCCGCTGGTGCCCTTCGGCTCGAGCCAGTGGCCGATGCTGATCACGCCTGGTCCGGGTGCCGCGTCGCTGACTGACCTGCCTTGAGCTTGGGTATGGCCGTTTGGCACCGTCAAGTTGTCGGCTCTGGGCCGATCGCGCAGACCGAGGGCGGTGACGGCACAGAGTTCAAGCCGCGGCGGCGACCCCGCTGATCTCGGCCCACGTCTCGAACGCCCGTGCCCTCGCGGCGCGGTACTCGCTGGCGGTGACGTGGTCGCGGCGGAGATGGAAGAGGTTGCCGATGACGTTGTTGCACGGGTCGCCCGGTCTGGTGCGGTCGGGTGGGCTGGCGAGGAGGGCGAGCCCTCGGACATCGAGGGCGGACCCACCTTGCCGTTTAAGGCCAACGCCGGTCGCCGGCACCACATCCCGCGGCAGCGCCACAGGGTGACGAACTGGTCCGAGTACGAGGCCGGCCTGCGCGCCCGTGGCCGTCTGACCATCTGGTTCACGGCCGAGGCGATCGAAGCCTGGCGCGCCGAGCCACGCACCGGCCGGGGCGGCCAGCCGAAGTACTCGGACCTGGCCATCAGGACCGCCCTGATGC
>DASQVL010000135.1:0-2012 GCA_035640795.1 Crenalkalicoccus sp.
GAAGCGGGCGATGACCGCGGCGTCGAGGGCATCGGTTTTGGCGAGCCGGCCGAGGGCGCGGGCGAAGTCGCGGATCTGCCGCGGGTTGACGACCGCGAGCGGCAGGCCGGCGCCGGCCAGCGCGGCGGCGACGGTGGTCTCGAAGCCGCCGGTGGCCTCGAGCACGATCAGCGCCGGGGCGGTCGGCCGCAGCCGCTCGACGAGGGCGGCGAGGCCGTCGGCATCGCGCGGCAGGGCGAAGCTGTCGCGCTGGGGCAGGATGTGCACCTCGAGCCGGTCCTTGGCGACGTCGATGCCGACGAAGACCGGGGTGGTTGGCGGTGGCTGGTCCCTCTCCCGTCCTTGCGGATGCGGGCCCGTGAGGCCCTGGCGACTGTTCGGGATCACGGATCGCTGGGCGGGCGGGGCGCCGGGCTGTTTCGCGGGCTCCGCGGCCCGGGGATGGCACGGTCTCCCGCCCGCCGCCGAACGCCCCAGGCTAGCCGCGGCGACCGGCGGGGGGGATACAAGGATGGTAGGGGTTTGGGGGGTCCCCGGAGGGGACGTTCCCTTCCTCCCCCAAAGGCCACCCACGCCACCTACCCCCGCCGCCGAAGCAGCGCCCCGCCCAGCGCCGCCAGCGCCAGCGTCACCGCCAGCAGGATGAACGCCAGCGCCGCCCCGAAAGGCCAGTTCGTGCCGCGCACGAACTGGTCGTACACCGCCGGCGCCATCATCTTGAACTGCGGCCCGCCCAGCAGCACCGGCGTCGCATAGGCGTTCATGCACAGGATGAACACCAGTGCGCTGCCCGCCGCGACGCCCGGCAGCGCCAGCGGCAGCACCACGCGCCGGAAGGCGGCGAGCGGCGGCGCGCCCAGATTCGCCGCCGCTTCCTCCAGCGCGCGCGGGATCGCCTCGATCACCGCGGCCAGCGTCAGGATCATGTAGGGCAGCACCACCGTGACGATGCCGGCCACCACCGCCCCCGGCGTGTAGAGCAGCTCGAGCGGCGCGGCGATGAGGCCGAGCCCGCCGAGCGCCGCATTCACCGCGCCCTCCCGCCCCAGCAGGGCGAGCCAGCCCGCCGCCCGCACCACATTGCCGACCAGCAGTGGGAACAGGGTCAGCACCACCGCCAGGCTCTTCCACCTTCTCTCCATCCGCGCCAGCCACCAGGCGGCGGGGAAGCCGAGCAGCAATGCAAGCGCCGTGCAGAGCGCGGCGATGCCGAGCGTGGTCCCGAGCACGCCGCGGTAATAGGGATCGGTCAGCGCCTGCGCGTAATTCTCCAGGGTCAGCGCGGAGGTGACCAGCTCCGCCGCGCTGTAGCGGTCCAGGCTGATGCGCAGCAGCAGCGCCATCGGCCCGCCGAGCAGCAGCAGCACCAGCAGCGTCGCCGGCAGCAGCAGCGCCCGCACGACTCAGGCCTTGAAGTCGCCGTTCCAGAAGGCCCGCACCGCGCGTGCATTCGCGGCCAGGTAGGCGAAGTCCGGGCGCAGCACGCGGCTGCGCTCCGCCTCGGTCAGGTTGATGCGGCTCTCCAGCGCCTCCGGCAGGGTGACGTCGGCGACGACCGGCAGGTAGCCGAGGCGCGCGGCGAAGGCGATCTGCGCCTCCCGCTCCAGCAGCAGGCTGCAGTAGCGCCAGGCGCCGTCCTTGTTCACCGCGTTGCGCGGCACCGCCCATTCATAGGTGATGGAGGTCGCGCCTTCCTCCGGCACCGCATGGCGCACCGGCACGCCTTCCTTCTGCCAGAGATAGCCCTGGGCGAGCCAGCCGACGGTCGCCCAGACCTCGCCGGATTTCAGCGCATCCCGCAGGTGGCTCGGCGGGCCGTAGACGCGCGCGCCCATGCGCTTCCATTCGCGCAGCCTCTCCCAGGCCGGGCCGAAATCGCTGACCGAGCCGCCGCCGGCGAGCGCCGCCGTCTCCACATACTGGACCGCGAGCTCGTCCAGCAGGCCGATGCGGCCGGCGAAGCGGCTCTCCCACAGCTCCGCATAGCGGCGCGGCGGCGGGTCCACCTTCTC
>DASQVL010000136.1:0-17596 GCA_035640795.1 Crenalkalicoccus sp.
CTGGTGGACGCCACGGCGCTGCTGGCGGAGGCCGGGCGCCTCGCCTTCGCCGACCGCAACCGCTACCTGGCCGACCCCGACCAGGTGGTCGTGCCGGTGACCGGGCTGCTCGATCCGGCCTACCTCACCTCGCGCGCCCAGCTGGTGGACCGCGACCACGCGCTGGCGGAGCCGCGGGCCGGCAACCCGCCCTGGGCGCCGCTCGGCCCCGCGGCGCCGCAGCCGCCGCAGCCGGAGCATGGGACGAGCCAGCTCTGCATCGTGGACGCGGCGGGCGAGGTGATCGCCATGTCCACCAGCATCGAGGACGTGTTCGGCGCGCGGCTGGTCGTGCGCGGCGTGCCGTTGAACAACGAGCTGACCGACTTCTCCTTCCTGCCGGAACGCGAGGGCCGGCCGGTGGCGAACCGCGTGGCGCCGGGAAAGCGGCCGCGCTCCTCCATGGCGCCGACCATCGTCTTCCGGGACGGCGCCCCGGTGCTGGCGCTGGGCTCGGCGGGGGGCGCTGCCATCATTGGCCATGTCGCGCAGACCCTGGTGGCGCTGCTCGACTGGGGGATGGCGCCCGAAGCCGCGGTGGCGCTGCCGCGCATCGGGGCGCGTGATGCGCGGCTGGAACTGGAGGCAGGGACGGCGGCTGCGGCACTCGCCCCGGCGCTCGAGGCGCGCGGCTTTCCGGTGGATGTCAGGACGATGACCTCCGGCCTCGGCGTGATCCGGATCGGGCGGGATGCGGCGGGGGTGGTGCTGGAGGGGGCGGCGGATCCGCGGCGCGAAGGCGCGGCGTCGGGGGATTGATGGCGTGGGGTCCCGCCGTCGCAACCCGCGCCCCGGCCGGGCGTCCTGGCCGCGCCCGCAACGGAGCCCGCCCATGCGCCCCGCCGCCACGCTGCTCGCCCTCCTGCTGATCGCCTCGCCCGCCCTGGCCGAGGAGGCGAAGGAGATCGGCCACGTCAACACCGCGCTCACCAATCTCGGCCTGACGCGCAGCCACCGCGTCGTCGTCGAGCGCTTCGAGGACCCGAAGGTCGCGGGGGTGGCCTGCTACATCAGCCAGGCGCGCACAGGCGGCGTCTCCGGCACGCTCGGCCTGGCCGAGGACCCGGCGCGCTTCGCCCTGAGCTGCGCCGCCACCGGCCCGGTGCGCGTCTCGCCCGAGGCCCGGCGTGGCGAGCGCGGCGAGCAGGTCTACGAGAGCGCGACCAGCCTCTTCTTCAAGGAGACGCGGGTCTACCGCTTCCTGGACGAGGAGCACGGCGCGGTGGTCTATCTCGCCTGGAGCACCAAGCTGGTGGAGGGCTCGCCCTTCAGCGCGATCGCGGCGGTGCCGACGCGATGAGCGGGGCGGGCGCGGCCCAACCGCCTGGCGTCACGCCACCGCGCGCCCCTCCTCCACGGCATGGCACGCCACCGCCGTCTCCGGCGTGCCGCGCGCGGGCTGGAAGGCGGGCGATTCCTTCCGGCAGCGCTCGTTCGCCAGCGGGCAGCGCGGGTGGAAGTGGCAGCCGGAGGGCGGGCTGATCGGGCTCGGCACCTCGCCGCCCACCGGCGTCCGCCCCCGCCCGGTCATGCCGAGATCCGGGATCGCCTCCAGCAGCGCCCGCGTGTAGGGGTGGCGCGGCGCGGTGAACAGCGTCTCCGCCGGCGCCAGCTCCACGATGCGGCCCAGATACATCACGCCGATGCGGTCGCTGACCTGCCGCACCACCGACAGGTTGTGGCTGATGAAGAGATAGGTGAGGCCGAGCTCCCGCTGCAGCCCCTTCATCAGGTTCAGGATCTGCGCCTGCACGGAGACGTCGAGCGCGCTGGTCGGCTCGTCGCAGACCAGGAATTCCGGGTTCGAGGCGAGGGCGCGAGCGATCGAGATGCGCTGGCGCTGGCCGCCCGAGAATTCGTGCGGGAATTTCTCGCCGTCCAGCGGGGAGAGGCCGACCTGGGTCAGCAGCTCCGCCACACGGTCCTGCCGCGCCCTCGCGTCCCGCGCCAGGCCGAAGGCGCGGATCGGCTCTGCCACGATGTCGCGCACCCGCCAGCGCGGATTGAGCGAGGCATAGGGGTCCTGAAAGATCATCTGCATGCGCCGGCGCTGCTCCGCCTGCCGGCGCACGACGGACAGATCCTCGCCCTCGAACAGAACGCGGCCGCGCGTCGGGCGGTACAGGCCGACGACGAGCCGCGCGACGGTGGACTTGCCGCAGCCGCTCTCGCCCACCAGGGAGAGGGTGGTGCCGCGCGGGATGGAGAAGGAGACGCCATCCACGGCGTGCAGGATGCGCCGCCTCTCGCGGGCGATCAGGCGCTGCAGCCAGGGGCGGGAGACGTCGAAATGCTTGGCGAGGTCCTCTGCCTCCACCATCGGCTCGGCATCGGGGGCGGGCCGCGCCACCGGCTCGGGTGCCGGCACGGCGGCGAAGTCCGTGGCCTCCGGCGTGTGCACCACCTGCTCAGCCATGCGCGGCGGCCTCCGGCACGTGGCGCTCCGACGCCGCGTCGTAGAGCCAGCAGGCAGCGTGCGTCGCACCCGCCTCCAGCAGATCCGGCCGCTCCACCCGGCAGCGCTCGAAGGCGTGCGGGCAGCGCGGGTTGAACGCGCAGCCAGGCGGGATGGCCGAGAGCCGCGGCATGGTGCCCTCGATCTGCGCGAGCCGCTCCACCCGCCGGTCGAGCGGCGGGATGGAGGCCATGAGGCCGACGGAATAGGGGTGCTTCGGGTGCTGCACCACGTCGCGCACCGGGCCGATCTCGGCGATGCGGCCGGCATACATCACGGCCACGCGGTCCGCCGTCTCGGCGATCACGCCCATGTCGTGCGTCACCAGCATCACCGCCGTGCCGTGCTCCCGCGTCAGCCGCTTGAGCAGGGCGATGACCTGGGCCTGGATGGAGACGTCGAGCGCGGTCGTGGGCTCGTCCGCCACGACCAGGCGCGGCTCGGCGCAGAGGGCGAGGGCGATGACCACGCGCTGGCGCATGCCGCCCGAGAATTCGTGCGGGTAGCTGTCCACCCGCTGCGCGGCGGCGGGGATGCCCACCGCCTCCAGCCAGCCGATGGCGCGCCGCCGCGCCGCCGCCCCGTCGAGGCCGAGATGCACCTGCATCGTCTCGATCAGCTGCCGGCCCACCGTGTAGAGCGGGTTCAGCGTGGTCAGCGGGTCCTGGAAGATGGCACCGATCTGCCGGCCGCGGACCTTGCGCATCTGCTCCTGCGGCAGGTTGTCGATCCGTCGTCCGTCGAGGCGGATCTCGCCGCCGGCGATCCGCCCCGGCGGTTCCAGCAGGCCGATAATCGCCGCGCCGGTCAGGGACTTGCCGGCGCCCGATTCGCCGACCACGCCCAGCACCTCGCCCGCCTCGATCGAGAAGGAGACGCCGTCCAGCGCCGTCAGCACGCCGCGCCGCGTCGGGAATTCGACGCGCAGCCGGTCCACTTCGAGCAGGCGGGCCATCAACGGAGCTTCGGGTTCAGGGCGTCGCGCAGCCAGTCGCCCAGCAGGTTGACGGACAGCACCATGGCGATCAGCGCCAGCCCCGGGAAGACCGCGATCCACCATTCGCCGGAGAACAGGAAGTCGTTCCCGATGCGGATGAGGGTGCCGAGGGAGGGCTGCGTCGGCGGCACGCCGACGCCGAGGAAGGAGAGCGTCGCCTCCCCGATGATCGCGCCCGAGAGGTTGAGCGTGGCGATGACCAGGACGGGACCCACCACGTTCGGCAGCACGTGGGTCAGCATGATGGAGAGCGGCGGCACCCCGATGACACGGGCGGCCAGCACGTATTCCTTGTTGCGCTCGATCAGGGTGGAGCCGCGCACGGTGCGCGCGATGGAGGGCCAGATGCTGACGCCGAGGGCGAGGATGACGACGAGGAGGGCGATGCGCTCATGCGTCTCCTGCCCCAGCGCAGCGCGGGCGATGCCGTCCACCAGCAGCGCCACCAGGATGGCCGGGAAGGTGAGCTGGATGTCGGCGATGCGCATCAGCACCGCGTCCACCACCCCACCGAGATAGCCGGCGGCGAGGCCGATGGCGACGCCGAGCAGGGTCGAGACGACGACCGCCGCGACGCCCACCAGCAGGGAAATGCGGGCCCCGTGCATGATGGCCGAGAGAACGTCCCGCCCCTGGTCGTCGCTGCCGAGCGGGTAGGCGACGCTGCCCTCCGCGCTCCATGCCGGCGGCTTGAAGGCATCCAGCAGGTTCAGCGAGGCGAGGTCGAAGGGGTCCTGCGGCGCGATCACCGGCGCCAGAATGGCGCCGCCGATGCAGAGCAGTGCGACGACGGCCGAGAGGACGGTGACCGGCGAGCGGGTGAAGGACCACCAGAGGTCGCTGTCCCGCATCCGGCCGAGGAAGCTCGCAGCCGCCATGGCTCAGCGCCCCCGCGCCGCGCCGCGCTCCACGCGAAGGCGCGGGTCCACGGCGTAGTAGAGCAGGTCCACCACCAGGTTGATCGTGACGAAGACGAGGGCGATGAGCAGCAGGTAGGCGGCCATGACCGGGATATCGGCGACGCCGACGGACTGGATGAACAGGAAGCCCATCCCGGGCCACTGGAACACCGTCTCCGTCACGATGGCGAAGGCGATCAGCCCGCCGAGCTGCAGGCCGGCGATGGTGAGCACCGGCACCAGCGTGTTCTTCAGCGCATGGCCGAAATGCACGACGCGGTTCGGCAGGCCGCGGGCGCGGGCGAACTTGATATAGTCGGTGCGCAGCACCTCCAGCATCTCGGCCCGCACCAGGCGCATGATCAGCGTCAGCTGAAACAGGCCGAGGGTGACGGAAGGCAGCACCAGCGACTTCAGGCCGGAGACGGTCAGGAATCCCGTGCTCCACCAACCGAGCTGCACCACGTCGCCGCGACCATAGGAGGGCAGCCAGCCGAGCCAGACCGAGAAGACCAGGATCAGCAGGATGCCGATCAGGAAGGTCGGCAGGGAGACGCCGACCAGGCTGAAGGTCAGGAAGAGGCGGCTGAGCCAGGAATTCCGGTAGAGCCCCGTGTAGACCCCCATCGGCACGCCGACCAGCATGGCGAGCGTCGCCGCGCAGAAGGCGAGCTCGAGCGTCGCCGGCGCGCGTTCCGCGATCAACTGGGAGACCGGGCGGGAGAGGCGGTAGGACAGGCCGAACTCGCCGTGCAGGGCGTTCCAGGCGAAGTGCCAGAACTGCACGAGGAAGGGCTGGTCCAGGCCGAGATCGTGCACGAGCTGCGCCCGCTGCGCCTCGGTGAAGTCCTGGCCGAGCATGACGGCGACCGGATCGCCTACGTAATTGAACACGGCGAAGCTGATCAGCGCCACCGCCAGCATGACGGGGATGGCCTGCAATATGCGCGAGAGGATGAAGGCGAACATGCGGCGGGCGGGGGGCCTCGGGAGGGGGTCCGCCTATTAGGCACCCTCCGCCCCGGCCGCAAAGCCCTCAGGCGGGCGCGTCCGGCGGCCCGCCGGCCTCGCTCGCCCAGTCCTTGAGCAGGGAGACGCCGAGCGTGAGCAGGACCGGCCCGAGAAACAGGCCAAGGAAGCCGAAGGCCAGCACGCCCCCCAGCGCGCCGAGCAGGGTCAGCAGCAGCGGCTGGTCGGCACCGCGGGCGATGAACCAGGGGCGGATGACATTATCCACCGAGGAGATGCCGAGCGCCCCATAGAGCAGCAGGAAGATGGCCCAGCCCGTGCTGCCCTCGCCGAACAGCCAGAGCGTTGCCGGGATCCAGACCACCGGTGCGCCGACCGGCAGCAGGGAGATGCAGCCGGCGACGACGCCGAGCAGCACCGGCCGCGGCACGCCGGCGACCCAGAGGCCGAAGGCGGTCATCAACCCCTGCGCCACCGCCGTCCCGAGCAGGCCGTAGACGACGCCGCGGGTCACGTCGCCGGTCAGCCGCACCAGGTGGCGCGTCCGCCGGCCGGCCAGCTTGTGCAATGCCGCCTCCGTCCACGCCGCGATCGCCGGACCGTCGCGGTAGAAGAAGAAGGCGAGGAAGATCGCCAGCAGCACCTCGGCGAGGCCGGAGAGCACGGCGAGCAGGACGGAGAGCGAGGCCTGGGCGATACTGCCGGCATAGGGCTGCAGCAGCGCCGCCAGGCTGTCGAATCCGAAATGCACCCCCTCCCACCAGTCGCGCAGCCAGGCGCCGACGACCGGCACGCGGCCGAGCCAGTTGCCGAGGCTGGGCAGGCCGTGGGTCAGCAGCGCCTCGAAGGAGGCGCGCAGGCCCTCGATGTCCTCCCGGTTGGTCGGCGCGGCGAAGACCAGGGGCAGGCCGAGCAGCAGGAATTCCGCCAGCACCATGGCCAGCGCGGCGAGGCCCGGGGAGAGCCGCGCGCGCTCCCGCAGCACCCGGTAGGCGGGCCAGGTGGCGTAGACCAGGATGGCGGCCCAGAGCAGGGCCGAGACGAAGGGCCGCAGCACCAGCCAGCAGCCGATGGCGAGCCCGACCACCGCGGCCAGGCCGAGCAGCCCGGCGATGCCCGGCCCGGTTCCCGCCAGCGGCGCTGGCGGCGGGGCGCCGGCGCCGGTAGGGTTGGCGGGAGGATCGCAGGGGGAGGGCTCCGTGCCGCGCTTCGCCGCCAACCTGTCCATGATGTTCACCGAGGTTCCCTTCCTCGACCGCTTCGCGCGCGCCCGCGCTGCCGGGTTCACGGCGGTCGAGTTCCTGTTCCCCTATGAATACCCTGCCGCCGAGATTGCCGCGCGGCTGCGCGACAACGGGCTGCAACTGGTCCTGTTCAACGCGCCGCCGGGCGACTGGGCGGCGGGCGAACGGGGCATGGCGGCGCTGCCGGGGCGGGAGCAGGCCTTCGCCGAGGGGCTGTCCCGCGCGCTGGACTACGCGGCGGCGCTCAACTGCCCGCGGATCCACCTGATGGCGGGCTTGGCCCCCGCCGGGGTGCCGCGCGACACGCTGCTCGCGACCTACGCCGCCAACCTCTCGCGCGCCACGGAGCGCTGCGCGGCCGCGCGCGTGCTGCCGGTGATCGAGCCGATCAACCACCGCGACATACCGGGCTACATCCTGAACACGACGACCGAGGCCGCCGCCATCATCCAGGCGATCGGGCCGGGGCGGCTCGGCCTGCAATTCGACCTCTACCACTGCCAGGTGACGGAGGGCGACCTCACGCCGCGGATCGAGCGCCTGCTGCCGATCGCCGCGCACATGCAGGTGGCCGACACGCCGGGGCGGCATGAGCCGGGCACGGGCGAGGTGAACTGGCCCTTCATCTTCGGGCGCATCGACGCGCTCGGCTACCAGGGCTGGATCGGCTGCGAATACCGCCCGGCCGGCATCACCGAGGACGGGCTCGGCTGGTTCGCGCCCTGGCGGTCCTGATCGCAGACAAGCGGAGCACGACGCATGGAGATCGGCTTCATCGGCCTCGGCATCATGGGCAGGCCCATGGCGGCGCACCTGAAGGAGAAGGGCCACAGGATCCACGTGCCGGAGCGTGCCAGCCTGCCGCCCGAGCTGCGCGCCGCCTACACGGTGCAGCCGGATGCGCGCGCCGTGGCGAAGGCCGCCGAGGTGGTGATCCTGATGGTGCCCGACACGCCGGACGTGGAGGCCGCGCTGTTCGGCCCGGCCGGCGTGGCGGAGGGTCTCTCCCCCGGCAAGCTCGTCATCGACATGTCCTCGATCAGCCCGACCGCGACGCGGAGCTTCGCGGAGCGCATCAATGCGCAGGGCTGCGACTACCTGGACGCGCCGGTCTCGGGCGGCGAGGTGGGCGCCAAGCAGGCGACGCTGACCATCATGGTGGGCGGGCCGGAGCGGGCCTTCGAGCGCGCGCGGCCGCTCTTCGAGGCGATGGGGAAGAACATCACCCTGGTCGGCCCGCGCAACGGCGACGGCCAGACCTGCAAGGTCGCGAATCAGATCGTGGTGGCGCTGACCATCGAGGCGGTGGCCGAGGCGCTGGTCTTCGCGGCCAAGGCCGGCGCCGACCCGGCGAAGGTGCGCCAGGCGCTGATGGGCGGCCTCGCTACCTCCCGCATCCTCGAGCTGCATGGCGAGCGGATGATCAAGCGGAGCTTCCAGCCCGGCTTCCGCATTGCGCTGCACCAGAAGGACCTGAACCTGGCGCTGCAGGCGGGACGGGAGCTCGGCGTGCCGCTGCCAAACACCGCCTCGACCCAGCAACTTTTCGCGGCCTGTGTCGCGGCCGACGGTGCAAATCTGGATCATTCCGGAATGGTGCGGGCGCTGGAAATCCTGGCGGCACAGAAGGTTGCCCCCGATCCGACGTCCTGAAGCACAGGCCGCTCGCATTGGCGCGACTGTGCTTGTCCCGTGACGCACGACACGGCATGATTTGTCGCGTTCCCGACGCATGAGACTCGGCGGTACCACCGCGAGTTGCTGAGGGCCCGGGACCCAGACCGGAGAGTGCAATGCGTTTCGCGGATATCGGGCAGCAGTTGCGGGCCTACCGGATGGAGAGCGGGCTGCGGGCGGATGAGATCGCCGCCCGGCTCGGCGTGTCCCGGGCCGCGCTGTACCGCTACGAAAAGGGCGAGGTCATCAAGCTCGACACCATTCGTCGGCTGGCCGAGCTTCTCAAGATTTCGCCGCTCTCGCTGCTCGGCATCGGGGTGGACTATTTCGCCCGGCCGATCGCCTATCTCGAAAGATTGCGACAGGTCGAGGAGGAGGCCGACCAGATCCTGCTGGTCGGCGGCGCCTGCTGCTGGCAGACCGCAACCGAGGCCTTCGAGGGCGCGCTGGCCGAGGCCTGGACCGAGACCGCCGATGCCGCCCCGGGCGGCGACCGCGCGCTGGCCCGCTCCGGCGCCGACCAGGCGCTCGGGCTGGTTGCGGCGCGGCGACGGCTCTACCAGCAGCGTCGCCCGACCATCCTTGCCATCCTCTCCGAAGGGGCGCTGCAGCGCATGCTGCAGGAAGGGCTGGCCGCTGGCCTGCCCCTGCCGGAGCGGACCCGCGCGCGCTGCCGCCAGGCCGCGCTGGCGGAGGCGGAGAACCTCGCCAACCTGATGGAATCCGTCCCCATCGGCGTGCAGATCGGCCTCGCCGCCGGGCCGGACCCCGCCGGCGCCTTCATGGTGTTGCGCGGGCGGGAGCGTGCCCATGTCGTGGTCGGGCCCTTCCCGCCGGATACCGCTCCCAGCACCTCCGTCGGCGTCGCCAGCATCACCGCAGCGGACGACGCCGTGGCCGTGCATCAGCGCGTGGCGGAGGCGGCGTGGCGCGACGCGCTGAAGGGCGCCGCCGCCGCGCAGCGCGTGCGGGAGATGATCCGCCGCATGCCGCGCAGCGACTGATACCGCCCTGCATAAATCCTGGTTTGCGGCTCAGCGCGCCGGCGGATCCGCCGGTGCCGTGGCGAATTCCGCAGGTGAGGTGATCTCGATCAGCTCGAGGTCGTCGGAATGCTCGAGCTCCCGGTGGCACACCCGAGGCGGCTGGTACACCGCATCGCCCGCCTGCAGCAGCACCTCCCCCACGTCCGCGTACTCGAAGCGCACCCAGCCGCGCAGGACATAGACCAGCTGGAAGGCGAGGTCGTGGGCGTGCCAGTGCGGCTCGACCTGCCGCCCCGGCACGGCGCGGATCACATGGGCGCCGAAGCCGCCGCCGGTCGCCTGCTTCAGGCCGAGGTCGCGGTAGGCGAAGAAGGGCCGCAGGCCATGCTCGAACTCGGCGGCGGCCGCCAGGTGGAGTGTGGTGCGTGGCGCGGATGGCTCATGCGCCTGGGACATCGTTGCTCCTCCCGATTCAGTGTTGCCGGACTCACGATCGCGTGTAGGGTGGCGCTTCGCGGGCCGGGTGCCCGTCGGGCACGGCAGGAGGCCAGCATCGCATGCGGGACGCGTCGCGGCAGCATCGTCGTGCGCAGCTCCGCGTGCTGGGCCTCGCCATCGCCTGGATGATGGCGCTGCAATTCGCCTGCATCCTGGCATGGGAGGCGGGGCTGCTGGGCCGGCAGGGTGCGCTGGTACACTGGCTGCTGCTCGGCGTCCTGCCGCCGGCGCTTGCGCTCTGGACCAGCCGGCCAGAGGCCTGAGCATTTCCAGGCGAAGTGTGCGCGGTTCGCCGCAGAAATGCGATCAGGAACAAGGTGCTAGGGCATTTCAGCCGTGAACGGCACGGGTGAAATCGCCTGGTGTCCTGCCCGCGAAATTCGGGCCACCGAAAGCTTAGAGCATTTTCCGTTCACATGCGTTCACGGCAAATGCTCTATCTCGTTGTTCACAGAGCAGATTCACGCCTCCGGGCGATGCCGCCCTAGGGCGATCTGCTCTAGCCCGCCATCGCCCCGGGGGGTGCGCACCGGGCGTGGGCACGCCCGTACGTGAATCTTGCCTGGGCCGGTTTCAGCCTGCGCGATCAGGCCGGGATGGGTCCGGGGCTCACGATCGCGTCATAGGCCGAAAGGCGCCGGTTCACCTCGCGGCGCTTCCGCAGCATGGTCCGCGCCGTGATGCTGCCGCCCCCACCCCTGTTGCCGGATCACGGGCCGGTGCCGAAGCCGGCCCTGCTCCTCGACTTCGACGGCACGCTTGTCGAGATTGCGCCGCGTCCCGACGCGGTGCTGGTGCCGCCCGAGCTGCCGGGGCTGCTGCTGCGGCTCGCCGGGCGCTGCGGCGGCGCGCTGGCGGTGGTCAGCGGCCGGCCCCTCGCCGACCTGGACCACTTCCTGCCGGTGCCGATCGCCAAGGCGGGGGACCACGGCGCCGCCATCCGCGCCGATCCTGCCGGGCCCCCGGAACTGCCCGACCTGCCCACGCCACCCGCCCGGTGGCGTGAATTGGCGGAGGCGCTGGCGGCGCGGCATCCCGGCGCCCTGGTCGAATCCAAGACCCATGGCTTCGTCCTGCACTACCGGCTGGCGCCCGAGGCCGGGCCGCCGGCGCGCGATCTGCTGGCCGCGCTGGTCACCGAGACGCCGGAGCGCTTCACCCTGCTCGAGGCCCGCATGGCGTGGGAGGTGCGGCCGCGCGGCCCCTCCAAGGCCAGCGCGGTACGGCGCCTGATGCAGCGCCCGCCCTTCGAGGGCCGCACGCCGGTCTTCATCGGCGACGACGTGACCGACGAGGCGGGCATGGCCGCCGCGCGCGCCATGGGCGGGCACGGCTTCCGGCTGCAGGACGCCTTCGGCGAGCCGGCCGCGCTGCGCGCCTGGCTGGCCGAGGCGGCCGGCTGACCGCCGGTGCAGCGGCTCGTCATCGTCGCCAACCGCGTCCCCAACCTGCGTGAGCGCGGAGCGAGCGCCGGCGGCCTCGCCGTCGCCCTGCGCGACGCCATAGCGCGCCATGATGCGCTGTGGTTTGGCTGGAGCGGCCACACGGCCGAGGCCACGGCCACCGAGCCGAACCTCATGCGGCATGGCCGGCTGGCGGTCGCCACCCTCGACCTCAGCGAGGCAGCCTACCGGCACTACTACCGGGGCTTCGCCAACGCGACGCTCTGGCCGACGCTGCATTACCGGCTCGGCCTCTCGCAATTCTCGCGCGAGGACTATGCCGGCTACCGCGAGGTGAACGCCGCCTTCGCCGCCGCGCTGGCGCCGCTGCTGCGGCCGGACGACCTGGTGTGGGTGCACGACTTTCACCTGTTTCCGCTAGGGGCGGAGCTCCGCCGGCGCGGCGCGCGGCAGCGCCTGGGCTTCTTCCTGCACGTGCCCTTTCCGCCCTTCGACGTGGTGAACGCCCTGCCGCGGGCGCGCGAATTGCTGGCCGATCTCGGCGCCTACGACGTGATCGGCGTGCAGACGGCGCATGACGCGGCAAACCTGCGCGGCGCCCTCCGGGCCGCGGGCGTTTCCGCCGCGGCCGAGCGGGTCGCGGCCTTCCCCGTGGGCATCGATGCGGAGGGCTTCGCGCGCATGGCCGAGAACGCCTCGGCCGGGCCGGAGGCGGCGCGGCTGCGGGAGAGCCTGGTCGGCCGCGCGCTGGTCATCGGCGTGGACCGGCTGGACTACACCAAGGGGCTGCCCCAGCGCTTCTGCGGCTATCGCCAGCTGCTCGGCCGCTTTCCCGCGCAGCGCGGCGCGGTGAGCTACCTTCAGGTGGCCCCGCTGTCGCGCGGCGACGTCGCCGAGTACCGCGCGCTGCGGCGGGAGCTCGACGAATGGGTCGGCCGCATCAACGGCCAGCATGCCGAGCCGGACTGGACCCCGCTGCGCTACCTGACGCGCGCGGTGGCGCGGCCGACCCTCGCGGGCTTCATGCGCATGGCGCGCGTCGGGCTGGTGACGCCGTTGCGCGACGGCATGAACCTGGTGGCGAAGGAATACGTGGCGGCGCAGGACCCGGAGGACCCGGGCGTGCTGGTGCTCTCCCACTTCGCGGGGGCGTCGGAGGAGCTGTCCTCCGCGTTGCTGGTCAACCCGCTCGACCCGGACGAGATCGCGGAGGGGCTGAACGCGGCGCTCGCCATGCCGCGTGAGGAGCGTCTGGCGCGCTGGCGGCCGATGCGGGCGGCGGTGGAGGAAGGCAGCGCGCGGGTGTGGTGCCAGTCCTTCCTGACGGCGCTGCGCGGGCCCGGACGGGACATGGCGGCCTAGGCGTGGGGTGCCCTTGGGGGAAAGGGAGAACCCTTTCCCTCCAAGACCCCCAATCCCCTTTTTCTGATCCCTCTCTCCGCGGCGCTTGCCCGATCCGCCTGCGGGACTCCGGGACCGGCCGCCGGCTCTACTGCATCGGTACGTCGATGTGCCGCGCGAAGCCGGGCCGCTGCCGCAGCCGCCCGTACCAGGCCGCCAGGGCCGGAAGCTCCGGCCGCTCCACCGGCAGGGCGAACCAGCGATGCAGGAAGGGTCCGAGCGCGATGTCGGCCAGGCTCAGCGCGCCGCACACATGCTCCCGGCCCGCCAGCTGCCGGTCCAGGATCGTCCACAGCGCCGCCGCCTCGTCCCGCGCCTTCGCCGTCGCCGCCATGTCGCGCTGCGGCTCCGGCGTCCGGACATAGGTCCAGAAGATCACCGACATGGGCGGGCCGAGGCTCGCCAGCTGCCAGTCCATCCAGCGCTCGACATCGGCCCTCGCCCGCGGCGCCTTCGGGTAGAGCGGGCTGTCCGGCGCATGCGCGTTGCACAGGTAGCGGAGAATGCTGTTGCTCTCCCACAGGGTGAACCCGTCCTCCTCCAGCGTCGGGACGCGACAGTTCGGGTTCATTGCCAGGTAGGCGGGCTCCTTCGTGCCGCCGAAGGGGCCGCCGACATCGATGCGGTCATAGGCCAGGCCCAGCTCCTCGCAGAGCCAGAGCACCTTCATCACATTGCTCGAGCTGGCCCGGCCCCAGACCTTCAGCATGACCCGTCCCCTCGGTTGCGGCCGCGCAGCCTACACCGGATCGTGCGGGCCGGAACCCATGGCGGCTGCGGGGCTGATACGCCCCTGCGCGGCTTGCGCCGCCGGGTGGATCGGGGCGATGCACCGGGCATGATCGAGCCCCTGGTCATCGCGCTGCTCGCCGCCGCCGCGCCGCTCTTCGCCTGGCAGAGCGAGGGCTGGTTCGGCCTCGCGCCCTGCGAGCTCTGCCTGTGGCAGCGCTGGCCCTATGGCGTCGCCGCCGCGCTGGCACTGCTGGCCGCCCTGGCGGGGGAGGGGCGGGGGCGGCGCGTGCTGCTCGGCCTTGCAGGGCTGGCGGTGCTCGCTTCCGGTGCCATTGCCGCCTTCCATGTCGGGGTGGAGCAGGGCTGGTGGCCCTCCCCCCTGCCGGGCTGCCAGGCGCCGCGGGCCGGCAGCGGCGCCAGCGTGGAGGACGTGCTGCGCAGCCTGGCGCCGGCGCCGAGCAAGCCTTGCGATGCCGCGACCTACCTGGTGCCAGGCCTGCCGCTTTCGATGGCCGAGCTCAACCTGCTCTACGCGCTTGGCGTTGGCGGCATCGCGCTTACCTGGGCGGCGAGACGCCATCCCCGCCGGGCAGCGATCGCATGAACACCCGCACGCGCCTGTCCACCCCCGCCGCCGGCCCCGCCCGCACCGGCGAAGGCCGGCTGCCAGGCGACCCGACGCCGCTCGAGATCGTCGAGCGCATCATCCGCGTGGACCATGCCGGGGAGTATGGCGCGCGCCGCATCTACCAGGGCCAGATCGACGTGCTGCGCGGCACGCGGCACGAGCCGGTACTGCGGCACATGCAGGCACAGGAGCAGGCGCACCTCGACGCCTTCAAGCGGCTGATTGCCGAGCGCCGCGTGCGGCCGACCGCGCTGCTGCCGTTCTGGCACCTTGCGGGCTACGCCTTGGGGGCCGGCACGGCGCTGCTCGGGCCGCGCGCCGCCATGGCCTGCACGGTTGCGGTCGAGGAGGCGATCGACGAGCACTACCGGGGTCAGGAAGCGGCGCTGGGCGAGGACGAGGCGGCGCTGAAGGCCGACATTGCGAAGTTCCGGGCGGAGGAGCTGGAGCATCGCGACATCGGGTTGGAGAACCAGGCGGAGCTGGCGCCGGCCTACCGGCTGCTCTCGGCCGTCATCAAGGCGGGCTGCAAGGTGGCGATCGCGGTGAGCGAGCGGGTGTAGCCCCGGCTTGCCGCGCCGCGCCCGCGCTTCCAATCTGGCCGCCGATGGACATGCCCAAGCTGCCCGAGGCCGACCCGGCCACCGCCGCCTCCGTGAAGGAGTGGCTCGCCCGCTTCGCCGCCTATGTGCGGGAGGTGGACTACGCCGCGGCCCGCCCCTTCTGGCACGAGCACATCGTGATCTTCGGCACCTACCAGGAACTGGTGCGGAGCCGCGCCGCCTGGCAGGCCACGCAGTGGGACAATGTCTGGCCGCGGACCGAGGGCTTCGCCTTCGACCTGGAACAGACCCTGGTGCTCGCCGCGCCGGACGGCGCCATGGCGGTCGCCGTCGCACCCTGGACCAGCACCGGCTTCGCGCCCGATGGCAGCCCCTTCGACCGGCCGGGCCGTGCCACCATCGTGCTGCTGCGCGGCGGGCCGGAGGGCTGGGTCGGGGTGCACAGCCACATGTCGCTCGGCCGCGGCGTGCCGCAGGACAGCCACGGGAGGCGGCCGGTCAACCGGGCCTGAGCGCCCACCACGGACTCAGCGGGAGGAGAGGTCAATGCCCTACGCCCAAGGCCAAGGTGCCAGGCTGTGGTACGAGGAGGCCGGGCGCGGCCATCCCATCCTGTTTATCCACGAATTCGGCGCCGACCACAGGGAGTGGGAGGACCAGCTGCGCTTCTTCGCCCGCGACTGGCGCTGTATCGCCTACGCCGCCCGCGGCTACCCGCCCTCCGAGGTTCCGGAGGACCCGAAGCTCTATGGGCAGGATTTCGCGGTCGCGGACGCGGTCGCCGTGCTGCGCCACCTCGGCATCGATCGGGCGCATGTCGTCGGGCTCTCGATGGGCGGCTTCGCCGCGCTGCGCTTCGGGCTGAAGCACCCGGAGATGGCGACGGCGCTGGTGCCGGCCGGCGCCGGCTCGGGCTCCCCCCGTGCCGAGCAGGCGGCCTTCCGCGAGGCCTGTCGCACCCGCGGCGATGCGCTGATCGCGGAGGGCTGGGCCGGCGCGCTGGCCGAGGAGACCGGCCATTCGCCGACCCGCATCCAGCTGAAGCGCAAGGACCCGCGCGGCTGGGCGGCCTACATGGCGCGGCTCGCACAGCATTCCGGCCTCGGCTCCGGCCTCACCATGAAGCACTACCAGGGCGAGCGGGATTCGATCTTCGACTGGGAGGCGGAGCTGCGCCGGATGCAGGTGCCGACCCTGCTGGTGGTGGGCGATGAGGACTGGCCCTGCATCGAGACCAACATCTGGCTGAAGCGCGTGCTGCCGAATGCCGGGCTCTACATGCACCCGCGGACCGGTCATGCGATCAACCTGGAGGAACCGGCGGCCTTCAACCGGGTGATCGCGGAATTCCTCTCGACGGTCGAGCGGGGGCGCTGGAACCTCGCCGCGGAGTGAGGCCGGCGCCCCGTCGCCGTCAGCTGCGCACCATGCGGCATCCGCCCTCGGCCAGCGGCCGTGCCGCCTCTTCCGCGGGCAGGGTTGAGATGTGCTTGTAGACATCCCAGGCCCCGTGGCTCTCGGCAGGCGTCTTCACCTGGAAGAGGTAGGCCGGGAACAGGCCGCGCCCATCCTCCCGTATGCGGCCCGTGCCGAAAGCGTCGTCCTCGGTCGGCATCGCCTTCATGTGCGCGACCGTCGCCGCGCCGCTCTTCTTAGCCTCCGCCGGGCCCATCGCCGCCACCGTCTTCAGGTAGTGCAGCGTGCTGGAATAGCTGCTCGCATGCGCCTGGTTCGGCCAGTTGTTCGGCGTGCGCGCGACGATCTTTTTCGCGAAGGCGCGCGTGCGGTCGTTCAGGTCCCAGTAGAAGCTCTCGGTCAGCACCAGTCCCTGCGCGACGTCCAGGCCGAGCGCGTGCACATCGGTGATGAACATCAGCAGCGGCGCGATGCGGATGTTGCGCCGGTCCACCCCGAACTCTTTCGCCTGCTTTACGCAGTTCACCGTATCCAGCCCCGCATTGGCGAGGCCCAGCACCTTCGCGCCACTGCCCATGGCCTGGGCGATGAAGGAGGAGAAATCCGTCGTGTCCGGGAAGGGGTAGCGGACCGCGCCCTTCACCGTCCCGCCGGCCGCCTTCACCTTCAGCGTCGTCTGCCCTTCCAGGCTGTGGCCGAAGGCGTAGTCGGCGGTGATGAAGAACCAGCTGTCGCCACCCGCCTTCACCATCGCGCCGCCGGTGGAGGCGGCCAGCATGTAGGTGTCGAAGCTCCAGACGATGGTGTTCGGGCTGCACTGCTCGCCGGTCAGCGCCGCCGCCGTCGCGCTGGCGTTCAGGTGGACCCTGTCCTTCTGCCGGCAGACCTGGGCGACGGCGAGCGCGACGGAGGAGGTCGGCACGTCCGCCACCACGTCCACGCCGTCATTGTCGATCCACTGACGGGCGATGCCGGCGCCGATGTCCGGGCGGTTCTGGTGGTCGGCGCGCAGCACCTCCACCTCGAAGCCGTGGTCGCCGAAATCCTGCACCGCCTGCAGGGTGCAGGCGACGGAGGTGAGGCCGGTGGTGTCGCGGTAGGTGCCGGACTGGTCGTTCAGCACGCCGATCCGGATCTTCGGCCGCGGCTGGGCGCGTCCGCCGCGCAGCGGCAGGACGGCAAGCGGGGCGGCGGCCAGGATGGCACGACGGGTCGCGTGCATGGATTATCCCTCCCTTGCGCCGGGCCTTGGCAGCCCGGTCGGCGGGAAGGCTAGAGCATTTCCAGGCGAAGTGCGCGCGGTTCGCCGTGGGAAATGCGATCAAGAACAAGGTGGTAGGGCATTCACCTGTGCCGTGCACGGCTGAAATGCCCTGGCGGCCCTCTGCGCCCCGGGTCCATTTATAGGCGCGTCATGCGGCGCCGCCCTCCGCCGCCTCCCGCGCCAGTTCGAGTTCCAGCCACTCCTCCTCGGCCGCCGAGAGCGCCGCCTCGCGCTCGGCCAGCGCCGCGGTGAAGCGGTCGAAGCGCGCCCGGTCGCGGGCGAAGAGCGTGGCATCGCCGAGCGCGGTGCGGAGCTGCGCGATCTCGCCCTGCAGCGCCTCCATCCGCGCCGGCAGCGTCTCCAGCGCGTGCAGTTGCCGCCCCGTCAGGCGCCGGCGCGGCGGGGGCGGCGCGCGCTCGGGCGCG
>DASQVL010000137.1:0-2182 GCA_035640795.1 Crenalkalicoccus sp.
GCTGGCCCGCCCGCCCGGCGCGGCCGGCCTGGTGCTGCGCCTGGCCAGTCCGGGCCGCCCCGTGGCGCTCGCCGATGCGCTGCCGCTCTTCGAGAGCCTGGATCTGCGCGCGGTGGAGGAGGTGCCCTATCGCCTGACGCCCGCCGGCGCCGACCCCGTGGTGCTGCACGTCTTCACCCTGGAGCCGGGCGCGCCGGTGGAGGAGCAGCGCTTCCCGGCGCTGCTGGAGGCCTTGGCCGCCCTGCTGGACGGGCGGGCGGAGGTGGACGGGTTCAACCGGCTGGTGCTGCGCGCCGGCCTCGACTGGCGCGAATCCTGGCTGCTGCGCGCCATGTTCCGCTGGCTGAAGCAGGTGGGCCTGCCCTTCGCGCAGGAATCGGTGGAGACGGCGCTGGCCGCCCATCCGGAGGCGGCGCGACTGCTGCGCGACCTGTTCCGCGCACGCTTCGACCCCGCCGCGACGGACCGCGCGGCGCGCGAGCGGGCGCTGGACGCCGAGTGGACCGCCCTGCTGGACGCGGTGCAGAGCCCGGACGAGGACCGCATCCTGACCCGGCTGCGCACCCTGCTGGATGCCATGCTGCGCACCAATTTCTTCCAGGCGAAGCCATGGCTCTCCTTCAAGGTGGACAGCGCGCGGGCCGGCGAGATGCCGGCGCCCCGCCCCTGGCGGGAGATCTTCGTCCACTCGCCGCGCATGGAGGGCGTGCATCTCCGCGCCGGGCCGGTCGCCCGCGGCGGCATCCGCTGGTCCGACCGGCGCGAGGATTTCCGCACCGAGATCCTCGGCCTGATGAAGGCGCAGCGGGTCAAGAACGTCGTCATCGTGCCGACCGGGGCGAAGGGCGGCTTCATCCTGAAGAAGTCCCCGCCGGCCGCCGACCGCGAGGCCGTCATGGCGGAGGGCATCGCCAGCTACCGCACCCTGGTCCGCGGCATGCTGGACATCACGGACAACCTGGCCGATGGCGGCGTCGTGACGCCGCCCGGCGTGGTGCGGCGGGACGGGGACGATCCCTACCTGGTGGTCGCGGCGGACAAGGGCACCGCCACCTTCAGCGACATCGCCAACGCGCTCTCCGCCGAATACGGCTTCTGGCTGGGCGATGCCTTCGCCTCCGGCGGCTCCGCCGGCTACGACCACAAGGCGATGGGCATCACCGCCCGCGGCGCCTGGGTGATGATCGCGCGCCACTTCGCGGAGCTTGGCCACGACATCTTCGCCGAGCCCTTCACCGTCGCGGGCGTGGGCGACATGTCGGGCGACGTCTTCGGCAATGGCCTCCTCATCAGCCGGAAGACGCGGCTGGTCGCGGCCTTCGACCACCGGCACATCTTCCTCGACCCCGATCCGGACCCGGATACCAGCTACGCGGAGCGGGCGCGGCTCTTCGCCCTGCCCCGCTCCTCCTGGGCCGACTACGACAGGGGGCTGATCAGCAGGGGCGGCGGCGTCTTCCCGCGCACGGCGAAGCACATCGCGCTGTCGCCGGAGGCGCGCGCGCTGCTCGGCCTGAGCGAGGAGCGCGCCGAGCCCGCGGCAATCATCCGCGCCATCCTGCGCGCGGAGGTGGATCTGCTCTATTTCGGCGGCATCGGCACCTATGTGAAATCCAGCACGGAGCGCCAGGCCGAGGCCGGCGACCGCGCCAATGACGCGGTGCGGGTGGATGGGCGGGAGGTGCGGGCGCGCGTGGTCGGCGAAGGTGCCAACCTCGCCCTCACCCAGGCCGGCCGCATCGAGTATGCGCGGGACGGCGCGGGCGGCGCCGGCGGGCGCATCAACACCGATGCGCTGGACAACGCCGCCGGCGTCGCCACCAGCGACCGCGAGGTCAACATCAAGATCCTGCTGGCCGATGTCGAGCGCGCCGGCGGCCTCACCCGGCCGCAGCGCGACGCGCTGCTCGCCGGGATGACGGGGGAGGTGGCCGCGCTGGTGCTGCGCGACAACGCGCTGCAATCGCTGGCCGTGAGCCTGGAGGAGCGCGCGGGGGCGGAGGCGCTGCCGGCCCAGGCGGCGCTGATGGCGCGGCTGGAGCGCGACGGCGTGCTGGACCGCACCGTGGCCGGGCTGCCGGACGCCGCGGCGCTGGCGGCACGCATCGCGGCGGGGGAGGCGCTGGTGCGGCCGGAAATTGCGGCCCTGCTGCCCTTCGCCAAGCTCTGGCTGAACGAGGCG
>DASQVL010000138.1:0-4960 GCA_035640795.1 Crenalkalicoccus sp.
AGCGGCGATTTCGGCAAGCTCCGCCACATCCTCCGCAAGCTCCGCCCGGGCCTGCTCTTCGCCGAGGACCCCGCGCCCTTCGCCCGGGCGCTCACGGTGGAGGAGGCCGCGGGCATCGAGGTGGCGGGCGCCGCGCAGTGGGACGGGCTGGTCGCCACGCCCGCCACCGCCGCGCTGGACGCCGCCATCGCCGGCGTGGATCCTGACCGGCCGGCGAAGATCCTGTTCACCTCGGGCTCCACCGGCGTGCCGAAGGGCGTGCCGCAGAGCCACCGCATGATGACGGCGAACCAGCAGCAGATCCTGCAGGTCTGGCCCTTCCTGGCCGAGGACCCGCCGGTGCTGCTCGACTGGCTGCCCTGGAGCCATGTCTTCGGCGGCAGCCACAACTTCAACATGGTGCTGCGCTTCGGCGGCACGCTGTGGATCGACGATGGCCGGCCCATGCCCGGCCTGTTCGCGCGCACCCTTGCCAACCTGCGCGAGGTATCGCCCACCCTCCGCTTCGACGTCCCGCGCGGATACGCCCTGCTGCTGCCGGCGCTCGAGGCCGATGCCGCGCTCTGCCGCAGCTTCTTCGCGCGGCTCCGCCTGCTGTTCAGCGCCGCGGCGGCGCTGCCGGAGGCGCAGTTCCGCCGCCTGCGGGCGCTCGCCGCGGCGCACGGTCCGCGGCGCGTGCCCGTCGTCTCCTCCTGGGGCCTGACCGAGACGGCGCCCGCCGCGACCACCACGCATTGGGACGCCGCCGCGCCGGGCGGCATCGGCACGCCGCTGCCGGGGGTGGAGGTCAAGCTCGTCCCCATCGAGGGCAAGCATGAGATCCGCGTGCGCGGGCCGAACGTCTTCCCCGGCTATCTGGACGACCCGGCGGCCGATGCCGCCGCCTTCGACGAGGAAGGCTTCTTCCGCACCGGCGACGCCGTGACCTGGGTGGAGGAGGCCGACCCCAGGCAGGGCCTCCGCTTCGACGGGCGGCTGGTGGAGGATTTCAAGCTCTCCTCTGGCACCCGCATCAACACGGCCGAGCTTCGCGGCCGCGTCCTCTCGGCGCTCGGGCCGCTGGTGCGCGACGTGGTGGTGGCGGGGGCGGACCGGGAGGAGGTCGGGCTGCTGATCTTCCCCGCCGATCCCGCCCAGGCCGACGATGCCGCCTGGCGGGAGCAGGTGCGTATCGGGCTGGTCCAGGCCAACCGGGCGGCCGGCGGCGGCGGCTCCCGCAGCGTCGCCCGGGCTCTGGCGCTGGCCGAGCCGCCCTCCCTCGATGCCGGGGAGGTGACCGACAAGGGCTCGCTGAACATGCGCAGCATCCTGGCGCGGCGGGCGGCCGAGCTCGCGCGCCTCTACGACGACACCACACCGGAGGTGATCAGGCCATGACCGACGCCCTGCCCAAGGCCGCCTGAGATGACGGAGATCACCCGCGTCGCCGTCATCGGCACAGGCGTCATCGGCGCCTCCTGGGCCACTTGGTTCCTCGCCCGCGGCCTGGATGTCTCCGCCGCCGACCCCGCGCCGGGCGCCGAGGCGGCGCTGCGCCGCGCCGTCGCCGCGCACTGGCCGGCCATGGAGGCGATGGGCCTCGCCCCCGGCGCCTCCCCGGACCGGCTAAGCTTCGCCGCCGAGCCCGAGGCGGCGCTGGAGGGCGCGGGCTTCGTGCAGGAGAACGGGCCGGAGCGGCTCGAGCACAAGCGGGCGCTGTTCGCCCGGCTGGATGCCGCGGCGCCGGCCGGGGTCGTGCTGGCCTCCTCCTCCTCCACGCTGCTGATGAGCGAGGTGCAGTCGGCCTGTACGCGCCATCCGGAACGCGTCGTGCTTGGCCACCCCTTCAACCCGCCGCATCTGATCCCGCTGGTCGAGGTGGTGGGCGGACGCGGCACGTCGGAAGCTGCGATCGCCAGCGCCATGGCGTTCTACGCGGCCATCGGCAAGAAGCCGGTGCGGCTGAAGCGGGAGATCCTGGGCCACATCGCCAACCGGCTGCAGGCGGCGCTGTGGCAGGAAGCGGTGCACCTGGTGCAGGCGGGCGTCGCGGATGTCGCGGACATCGACACCGCCATTGCGCACGGGCCGGGGCTGCGCTGGGCGCTGCTCGGGCCGTTCCTGAACCTGCACCTCTCGGGCGGCACCGGCGGGATCGAGCATCTGCTGGCGCATCTCGGCCCGCCGACCGAGGCGATGTGGCGCGACCTCGGCACGGCGACGCTGACCGGTGGGATGGACGCGACGATCGCTGCGGGCGTGCGGGCGGAGCTGGCGACGCTCGACGAGGCAGCGATGGTGCGGCGGCGCGATGCGGTGCTGCTGGAGCTGCTGCGGCTGAAGGCGGCCTCGCGGGAGCTGCCCTGAGTCTGAGCGTCCTATCCCGGTGTGCGTTTGTGTTGACACACAAGCGCCCTACACAAACGCCCTCTGGCGCCGGCCCGGCCTGCGGCCGCTTGGCTGCGCGGCATTTGCCGCGGCGGCCATTCGGCCGCTCAGCCTGCTTCGCAGGCTGCAAGTCAGGATTTATGCTGGGCGGTATTATGCGTCCTACCCGCCGCGAGATGGAAAGACATGAAGAAGAGCGCGACGACCACGGGCGAATCCCCTTCCCGGCTGATCGACGCGAGGATCAAGGAACTGGACGACTGGAGAGGCCAGACGCTCTCCCATGTCCGCGCTCTCATCAGGCAGGCGGACCCCGAAGTGGTCGAGGAGTGGAAGTGGAGAGGCGTTCCGGTGTGGTCTCACGACGGAATCATCTGCACCGGCGAGACGTACAAGAGTGTCGTGAAGCTGACTTTCGCCAAGGGCGCCTCGCTCGCTGACCCTTCAGGCCTGTTCAACTCCAGCCTTGAAGGCAACACCAGGCGCGCGATCGATCTCCATGAGGGCGATGCAGTCGATGCGGGTGCCTTCAAGACGCTCATACGTGCTGCTGTGGCCCTGAACAGGTCTTCAGCCCGATAATCTCCCCCAAGGGCCACAGACGCCATCACCCCACCTCCGCCAACGCCTCCCGCCGCGTCGGCGCACCAAGCGGCACCGCGATCCGGCAGACCAGACCCTCGACCGGCCATTCCCGCAGCACACGGCCGCCCAGCTGGTCGGCGATCGTCCCCTCGATCACCCGGCTGCCAAAGCCGCGCGCCGCCGGCGGCGCCGCGACCGGCGGCCCGCCCGACTCCGTCCAGCTCAGCCGCAGCATCCCCGCCTCCGCCGCCCACCGCACCGCCACGCGCCCGCCGGACACGGACAGCGCGCCATACTTCGTCGCGTTGGTCGCCAGCTCGTGCAGCGCCATGGACAGCGCCTGGGCGATGCGCGGCGGCAGCACCACCATCGGGCCGGCCAGCTCCGCGCGCGGCGCCTCGCGCTCGCCCCCCGGATGCAGGAAGGGCGCAAGCTCTCCTTCCAGCAGCGTCTGCAGCCCGGTGCCGGACCACCGCCCGGCCGCGAGCAGCGTGTGGGCGCGGGCCAGCGCCTTCACCCGCCCCTCCACCGCCCGCGCATAGCTTGCCGGGTCGTGCTTCGGCGTCAGCCGCAGCGCTGCCTGCACCACCGCCAGCGCGTTCTTGGCGCGGTGGTCCACCTCGCGCATCAGCAGCGCCTGGCGTTGTTCCGCGCGCTTGCGCGCGGTGACGTCGATCACCACGCCGAACAGCCGCTGGCCCTCCGCCTCCTCCGCCGCCAGGCTGCGGCCGCGCGCGGCAAGCCAGCGCGGCCCCTCCGGCTCCGCCGGCAGCGGCCCCAGGCGGAACTCGATGGCAAGCGGGGCGCGCGCCGCCGCCGCCTCCCGCCAGCCCTGCTCCATGGCCGGACGCTCCGCCGGGTCCAGCCGGTCCAGCCAGTCGGCGAAGCGCAGGGGGCGCGCGGCCCCGGCCAGGCCGAACAGCGCCTGCGCCTCCTCCGAGAGCGAGAGCCGGTCGGTCGCCGGGTCCCATTCCCAGGTGCCGATGCCGCCCGCCTCCTGCGCCAGGCGCAGCCGCGCCTCGCTGGCCTGCAGCGCCGCCTCGGCCTCCTTCAGCGCGGTCACGTCGGCAAGCGCGCCCATGTAGCGGCGCGTGCGGTCGCCGAGCGTCCGCCAGCCGCCGCGCAGCACGATCCAGCGCAGCGCGCCCTCCGGTCGCAGCAGGCGGAACTCGCTCGAGATGTCGTGGCCGATGGCGGCGGCCAGGTCGAGCTCGTGGCGCAGCCGCTCGGCATCCTCCGGGTGCACGCCCGCCAGGTAGTCGGCCAGCGGCCGGCGCCCGCCGGTGCTGGCCAGGCCGAACAGCCGGTCCATCCCCTCCGAGGCCTCGACCGTCCCGCGTGCCGGGTCGAACTGCCAGATCCCCATGCCGGCGGCATCCAGCGTGGTGGCGAGGAGCGCCCGCGCCTCCTCGCGCTCCGCCTCGGCGCGGCGGAGCGCGGTGACGTCGGCGACCGCCTCCACCACCACGCCGCGGTCATCCTCGCCGATCCGCCGCAGCATCCAATGGGCGAGGACGATGACGGTGCGCCCGTCCCGGTGGCGCTGCCGCAGCTCGCCCCGCCACTCGCCGCAGGCGGCGAGCTCGGCCTCGGCGGCGGCGAGGCTGCCGGGGGCCGAGACGATGGTGCCGAGCAGGCTGTGCGCACGGTGGCCGATCGCACTCCGGGCCGGCACCCCGTAGAGCCGCTCGCAACCGCGCGACCAGTGCAGCACGGTGCCGTCCCGGCCGCGCACCATGGTGGCCGAGAGGTCGAGCGCGCTGGCGAGTTCCGCCGCCTCGGCCGAGCGGCGCTGCAGCACGGCGGTGCGCTCCCTGACCCGGCGCTCGAGCAGGGCGTTCGCCTCGGCCAGGGCGCGCTGGCGCCGCAGCAGGGCCAGGGCGAGCAGCAGCACGGCGAGCACTGCCGGTAGGGCGAAGGCGAGCTGGGAGGTGAAGATGCGCCGCGCCTCGGCCAGCACCATCGCCTCCGGCCGGGCGGCGACGACGCGGGCCGGCCAGCCCGGCAC
>DASQVL010000139.1:0-6143 GCA_035640795.1 Crenalkalicoccus sp.
CCACCATCAGGAAGTAGGTGAACTCCTCCCGCCACTCGCGGTCGGTGCTGAAGTAGGTCCGGCCCGGCGGCGGGCTCAGGTCGATGTCTTTGACGGAAGTGGGCACCGGCATGTCGGCCTCGCACAGCGTTGCGCCCGGTGAAGGCCGGGCCCGAACTCCGCCGGCTGCGGGCTGGCGGAGGCTGCGTACATCACAAGAGCATCTTCCAGAATCGCAGGAAGAACAAGCCGGAGGAGGGATGCGCGCCGGGCACGAACGCGACGGTGGCCCACTCCATCGACCGCGAAAGCGCCGTCTGCAATCGCGATCCCGCATCCGAATGAGCCCGACCCGACCCGTTCGCCGGATAGGCGATGCGCTGCTTGTCGCCGCCGTGGTACGCTATGCTGCCACCGACGGTCTCGCGCCGCGCGCGGCGACCTACCGCACGGTGCCCACCTCGCATGCGCCAGTGGTCGGCGCGCCGGCCGATGCCACGGCGTTCGGCGCGGACGACGCGTCACCCGCGCACGCCGCCCTGCATGACCGCCTGCTGCCCCTGCCCCACGCGCACTATGACCCTGGCACGGGCCGCGTCGAGGTGAGCGATCAAGAGCTCCTGCGCTATTACCGCCGGGTGTTCCAGCCGATTGCGCACCACCGCATCTTCCCCGACTTCCCGAAGATCGCGCGCTGCCTGGCCGACATCGCCGAGCAGCGCCTGCCGGGTGACTGAATAGGGCGCGCAATCCGGCCAGCGCCCGCCGCACGCTGCGCTGGCCGGAGGCACTCTTCCGGTGGTCATCCGGCGCCGCCACGGGCGAGCTCGACAAGGCTCCGACGCGGCCATGATGGCGAAGACTGATGCAGCAGGCATCTTCCGCTTGGCGTTGCGGCAAGCCGAATGCCTGGCTGTGCGCATCGCGCCTCCGTCTCCCACCCGACCTCTCGAATCCACCGAGATACAGGCGAACGCGTTGGCTCCGCTCCCAGGATTTCTCCTAGCACCCGCTTGCGATCGGAGCGGTGTGCGTTGACGCACGCCTTCCCGCGCCGCGATGCGCCGTTGACCATTCGATGCATGACTCTGCGGCACATTGTATGCTCTCCTCGACATGTGCCGCCGGACCGTGCCGGGCGGTGGCTATGGCGGCCGATCCAGAGGATCAGGCCATGCAGCAGGACATTGCGGGCCTTGAGGCCAAGATGCGCAGGCTGGACCAGGGCCTCGCCTCGCTCGGCAGCGCCGGCCACGCCGACCGGTTCGCTGCGATTATCCGTCGCCCCGGATTCACGACGGTGGCGGAGGTGCAGCTGCTCCACGCGATGATGGACGCGATGCAGCATCAGGTCGACGGGCTGCACCGCTCGCACGAGGCCATGCTCGCGGCGGCGGATCGCGTGGGGACGAAGTAGCCCAAGCAACATCTGCGGGAGAGGCGACGGACACGCCGGCCGAAAGGCCGGAGGGTGACGCTCGTGTCCGCCGCCTAGCCCGACCGAAGGAGGAGGATGGACCATGAGCGAACGCAAGGTTTTCCACGACAGCATCATCCCGCTCCCGGACCAGCCGGGACCGACCCCCAACGGGCTCATCGTGCACGCAGCCGCCCGGCCGGCGGCCAGCGAGACGATGACCCTGTTCTTCTCGCTTGCGCCGCCCGCCGACGCCCAGAAGGAGCTCGAGGCGCGGGTCGCCCGCGGGGAGATCGTGCCGCCGGCGGAGCTGGCCTCGAAGTACGGCGTGCGCGATCAGGACGCGGCCACGCTCGAGGCATGGCTAAGGGATCATGGCTTCGAGATCCTCGGGCGCTCGCAGGGCAATCTGGGAGTCTACGCCCGCGGGACGGTGGCCAGGATCGAGGAGGCGCTGCAGGTCCACATGGCGCGCGTCACCAAGCGCGGCGCGACCTACACGGCCGCGCGCGACGCCCCGAGCCTGCCGGTCGAGGTGGCCGGCGGCGTGAACGCGATCCTCGGGCTGCAGCAATTCCGCCAGGCCCACAAGCACGCCATCAAGCGGCCGCCGAAGGACGGCAACCGGTCCGAGCTGCGGGAGGAGCACGAGGGTGCGCACGATGTCGGTCCCGCGCTGGGCAAGGCGGCGGCCGGGCCGAGCAGGAACACGGCGAACGCCCCGCCCTACCTGGTCTCCGAGATCGTGAAGGCGTACGGCGCCGATGGGCTCGGCGTCACCGGCGCGGGGCAGACCATCGCGATCCTGATTGATACCTTCCCCGTCGCGTCCGACCTGCGGGCCTTCTCGCAGCGCAACGGGATCCCAGACCTGTCAACGCGCGTCGAGAAGGTGGCCGTCGGCCAGGGTCATCTTCCGGTCGCGGAGGGCGAGGAGACGCTCGACGCGTGCTGGGCCGGGGGCGTCGCGCCGGGCGCGAAGGTGCGGATCTATGCCAGCGGCTCGCTCCAGTTCGTGGCGCTGGACCAGGCACTGGATCGCATCCTCGCTGACGTCGAGTCGCAGCCCGGGATGCGTCAGCTCTCGATCAGCCTGGGGCTGGGCGAAACCTTCATGGGCGGCCCCTCGGGCGAGGTCGCCGTGCAGCACCAGAAGTTCCTGCGGCTCGCCGCCGCGGGCGTGAACGTCTTTGTCTCCAGCGGGGACGCCGGCTCCAACCCCGGCACGAGCGGGCAGGATTCGGACGGGCCGCTGCAGGTGGAGTTCGGGGCTTCCGATCCCTTCGTGATAGGTGTCGGCGGCACCAAGCTGGTCCTTGGCAGCGACGGCGCCGTGGCGCAGGAGACGGCCTGGACGGGCAGCGGCGGCGGCATGAGCGTCCTGTTCGACCGGCCCGCCTTCCAGGCGGAGGTTTCGGTGCCGCAGGGCGAGCGGAAGCGCCTGGTGCCCGATGTGAGCCTGGCCGCGGCCCCGGAGGAGGGCGCGCTGCTCGTGCTGCACGGGCGCGTGACGCAGATCGGCGGGACAAGCTGGAGCGCACCGGTCTGGGCGGGCTTCTGCGCGCTGATCAACGAGGCGCGGGCGAAGGCCGGCAAGCCGCCGCTCCCCTTTCTCAATCCGCTGCTCTACGAGCTGCGGGGCACAGCCTGCTTCCGGGACATCGTCGAGGGCAGCAACGGCGCCTTCTCGGCGGGCGAGGGCTACGACCCGGTGACGGGGTGCGGAGTGCCGAACCTGCGGGAGCTGATGCGCCGGCTGACGTCAGACGTCCCCACGGCCTGATGCTGCCACAACGGCCCGGGCCGGAGCCACCGATGTCCAGACGGGGACGGGCAAAGGTCCCGTCCCCGGCACCCAACAACCCAGCAAGCGGAGGAACCATGTTCCACACGCTCTCCACCTTCGCCGACGATCGCGCCTGCGCCGCTGCCACCCGCGGCGCGCGGCATAGGACCAACCGCGGGCGCGCGCGCGGGATCGCGGGCGCGCTCGCGCTCATCCTGGCGGCAACGGCGCTGCCGGCCCTCGCGGCCGCGCCCGTCGAGGTTACCGGCTTCGGGTCCAACCCCGGCAACCTCCGCATGTTCAAATACGTGCCCGACGGGCTGCCGGCCTCCGCCCCACTTGTCGTCGTGCTGCATGGCTGCAAGCAGAATGCGCGCGACTACGCCACCGATGCCGGCTGGATCCAGGTTGCCGACCAGGCCCACGCGGCGCTGGCCATGGCGGAGCAGACCCAGGCCAACAATCAGAACAACTGCTTCAACTGGTTCCTGCAAGCCGACAACCGGCGCGACCGGGGCGAGGCCCTGTCCATCCGGCAGATGGTCGACAAGATGCGGGCCGACCACAGCATCGACTCCGGGCGGATCTTTGTCACCGGCCTCTCGGCGGGCGGCGCGATGACCTCTGTCATGCTAGCGACCTACCCGGAGGTGTTCGCGGGCGGGGGCATCGTCGCCGGCCTGCCATATGGCTGCGCGAATGACACCTCGGCCATGCTGCCGACCCAGGCCCTGCAGTGCATGCAGACAGGACGGCCGGCCGGCGCTTCCGCCGGACTGCCCGGCCTGCCAGGCCTGCCACAGGCCGCAAGTCCCATAGGCGGGCTCTCGGGGTCAACGCTTCCGCCAAGCGTCTGCACCTTCTTTCCCCAACTGCTGGGCTGCGAACCTCCGACCACCGCCGCGGAATGGGGCGACTTCGTGCGCCACGCCTCCGGCCACACCGGTCCTTTCCCGCGAGTCTCCATCTGGGCTGGAACCGCCGACACTACGGTGAACCCCGTGAACGCCGACGACGAGGTCCTGCAGTGGACGAGCGTGCACGGAGTCAGTCCCGATCCGTCCGCCGAGGACACCGTGAACGGCCAGCCGCGCGCGATCTTCCGTGACGCCCAAGGCCGCGTTGTCGTGGAGTCCATCCGCATCGCTGGCATGGCCCATGGCGTCCCGGTGGCACCCGGGACGGGCGCCGACCGGTGCGGCAAGGCGGCCGACTTCGTCCTGGACGTCGGCGTCTGCTCCAGCATGGTTATCGCGCGCTTCTGGGGCATTGTGGAATGAAGCGCGGCCAGGATGGCTGACCAGAGGCGCAGGTGCAGGGAGCGGCTCGGGCATCGCCGGGCCGCTTCCGGCGCCTGTGTCTCCGGCCGAGCTGCGAGGCATTCCGCGGCTCTGGTGCGTATCGCCGCATGAGTTTGCGGCAACGCTTCATGACGCCTGCTGATCAGGTGACGCGTTCGGCGCACGGTTTGCCGAGTGCGGCCGTTCTGTTCAGCGCTCGCGCCAAACCCGGCGATGTGAGGTGATGGCCAGATTCGGTTTACGCTGCTTCGAGAATAGCAAGCGCGCTGGTAGCACGATGTAGGTGGAGCAGGCGATGGCGGCTGGCGGAGACAGGCTGGTTGTGGCGGGTACGGAGGCGCAGGAAGGCGCGGAGTTCGTTGTAGCCGAGCTATGCGGGAATCTGGGTGACGGCCTGATCAGGCGGCGGTCTGCGCTGGCGTGTCGGTGACCTCGACGCCGTCACGGAAGGTGACGCCCCGGATGACCTTGGGCAACTGGTTCTCGCCGTTGAGCCTGCGCCAGGTCTTGGCCGCGGCCATGACGAGCTTGAAGACCATCAGCCGGGCGGTGTCCTGCGACAGCGCCCCCTTGATGCGAACCGTGCGGTGCCGCACCGTGGCGAAAACGCTCTCGATCGGGTTCGCGGTGCGCAGGTGGTCCCAGTGCTCGGCCGGGAAGTCGTAGAAGGTCAGCAGCGCGTCGCGGTCCTTGACCAGGCAAGCCACCGCCTTCTCGTACTTCGGAGCATACTTCTCCGCGAAGATGGCGATTGCCGCCTCGGCGGCCCGGCGGTCCGGCGCCATCCAGATCTCGCGCAGGCCGGCCTTCGCGGCGGGCTGGACCGAGCGCGGCATCTTGTCCAGCACGTTGGCCGCCTTGTGCACCCAGCATCGCTGCTGCCGCGTCGAGGGGAAGTGCGCCTCGAGCGCCTTCCAGAAGCCGAGCGCGCCGTCACCCGTGGCCAGCTCGGGGGCGATGCCCAGGCCGCGCGCCTTCAGGTCGGCCAGGAGCTCCCGCCAGCTCTGCGCGCTCTCGCGCAGGCCGACCTGGAAACCGACCAGCTCCTTCCTGCCCTCCGGCGTGGCGCCGATCAGCACCAGCATGCATTCGGCCTGCGGCTCCATGCGCGCCTGCAGGTAGACGCCATTGGCCCAGAGATGGACGTAGCGTCGCGCCGAGAGGTCCCGCCGCTGCCAGCGCGCATGCTCCGCCGCCCACTCGGCCTTCAGCCGCGCGAGCACCGCGGGCGACAGGTTCGGGGCGTCCTTGCCGAGCAGGGCGGCGAGCGCCTCCTGGAAGTCGCCGCTCGAAACCCCGCGCAGGTAGAGCACCGGCAGCAGCGCATCCAGGCTCCGCGTCCGCCGCGCCCAGCGCGGCAGGATCGTGGAGGTGAAGCGGATGCGCTCGCCATCGCCCGCGCCCGCGCCGGCGCCGCGGTCGCGCAGCTTGACCCGCCGCACCGCGACCGGGCCGATCCCGGTCTGGACCAGGCGCTCCGGACCATGCCCGTGCCGCACCACGCGGTCACGTCCGTCCGACAGCCGCATGCCCTTCATCCTCGCCAGGAACGCCTCGGCCTCCGCCTCGATGACCTGCGCCAGGAGCTGGCGGGCGCCGCTCCGCAGGATGGCGGTCAGCGGATCATCCACATCGTCGGGCTGGCGGAGAGCAACAATGG
>DASQVL010000140.1:0-6275 GCA_035640795.1 Crenalkalicoccus sp.
TGCGGCCGGCAACCGGCCGGGTGGCGGGCCGGCGCCGCCCGGGGCCGGCCCGGCCTCGCGGAATTGGGAGCATTGAATGTCCACGGGTCTCCAGAATGCCGTGCCGCTGCGTCCCGGCGCCGCGGCGGCGACTGCCCTCACCGGCGGCACTGCCGCGTCGGTCGCCGCCCGGCTCGACCGGCTGCCGGCCTCCCGCGCCGTCTGGACGCTCGTTGTCCTGCTCTCCCTCGGCGGGTGGTTCGAATTCTACGACCTGTTCCTGACCGGCTATATCGCCCCGGCCCTGCTGAAGGAGGGGCTGTACACGGCAGGCGAGGCCTCCCCCTTTGCGGCCGGCGCCTTTGCGAGCTTCATCGCAAGTTTCTTCGCCGGCCTCTTCATCGGCACCATGCTGCTCGGCTGGGTGGCTGACAGGTTCGGGCGGCGGACGATCTTCACCCTCGCATTGCTCTGGTATTCGGCCGCCATGGCCGTCATGGCCTTCCAGCACAGCGCCCAGGCGATCAACCTGTGGCGCTTCCTGGCGGGCCTCGGCGTGGGTGTCGAACTCGTCACCATCGACACCTACCTGGCGGAGCTGATTCCCCCCGCACTGCGCGGCCGCGCCTTTGCGGCCAACCAGGCCATCACCTTCTCCATGGTCCCGGTGGTGGCGCTGGTGGGCTGGCTGCTGGTGCCGACGGCGCCGCTGGGCTTCGCCGGCTGGCGCTGGATGATGCTGATCGGCGCCACCGGCGCCATCGCCGTCTGGTGGATCCGCCGCGCCCTGCCGGAGAGCCCCCGCTGGCTTGCCCAGCATGGCCGGACGGCGGAGGCCGATGCGGCCATGCGGGAACTCGAGGCGCGGGTGGCCGCCGAGACAGGCCCGCTGCCGCCCCCGGCTCCGGCACCCGCCGTGCAGCCTGGCCGCGGCAGCCTGGCCGAGGCGTTCCGGCCGCCGCTGCTCTCCCGCACCGTCATGATGTCGGTGGTCAGCGTGCTGCAGACGGTGGGCTTCTACGGCTTCGCCAACTGGGTGCCGACGCTGCTGATCGCCGAGGGCATCGGCGTGACGCACAGCCTGTTCTACACCTTCCTCATCGCCCTCGCGAACCCGTTCGGCCCGATTCTGGCCTATGCGCTCGGTGACCGGGTGGACCGGAAGTGGCAGTTCGCCGGCGCCTGCGCCGCGCTGGCCCTCACCGGCCTATGGTTCGGCGCGCAGCGGGCACCGGCGCTGATCGTGGTCGCGGGCCTCGCGGTGACGCTTTCGGCCACCTTCATGTCCTACGCGCTGCACGCGTACCAGGCGGAGCTGTTCCCGACGCGCATCCGGGCGCGCGCCGTGGGATTCGTGTACTCCTGGAGCCGCCTCTCCGTGGTCTGCAGCGGCTACATCATCGCCTGGGTGCTGGCCGCGGCTGGCACCAATGCGGTCTTCGCGCTGATCGCGGGCGCCATGCTGTGCTGCAGCATCATCCTCGGCCTGTTCGGGCCGCGCACCAGCGGCCAGGCGCTGGAGCACATCGCGCACTGAGGAGACGGGGCGCACCGAGGAGGCGGGCCCCGGCTGGCCGAGCGTCGAGCCGTGCCCGTCACGGCCAGGGGCACGGCCAGGGGCGAGCGCGCCTCGCGACTCCGCCCTTGGCCGTGGCCGCGCGCGGCCCGCACGGGATCCCGGCGGGGGCGGGAAACCGCCCTCCCCGGCCGAACAGGAAACGGGTTCTGGTTGGCGCGTCCGCCACGGTTGCCCCGCTGCCGCGCGGCGGCGTAGGAAGGCGCCCATGCCCGCACCCCGCCGCGCCGAGCTCAGCCGCACCACGGCGGAGACCACCATCCGCGCCAGTCTCGCCCTGGACGGCGCCGGCGCCGCCGAGGTCGCGACCGGCATCGGTTTCCTCGACCACATGCTGACGGCCCTCGCCCGGCACGCGCTGTTCGACCTCAGCCTCGCCGCCAAGGGCGACCTGCATGTGGATTTCCACCACACCACGGAGGATTGCGGTATCGTGCTGGGCCAGTGCCTGCGCGCGGCGCTCGGCGACCGGCGCGGCGTCCGCCGATATGGCCATGCGCTGATCCCGATGGACGAGGCGCTGGCGGAATGCGCGGTGGACCTCTCCGGCCGCCCCTTTCTCGCCTGGTCCGTGCCATTCGCGCGACCGAAGATCGGTGCGATGGACACGGAGCTGTTCGAGGAATTCTTCCGCGCGCTCGCCTTCAACGCCGGCATCACCCTGCATGTGGCCTTGAAGGCGGGCACCAACGCGCACCATGTCGCCGAGGCGTGCTTCAAGGCGCTCGCCCGTGCGCTGCGTATGGCCTGCGAGGCGGATCCGCGTGCGCCGGAAGCCGTGCCCTCCACCAAGGGCGTTCTGGAGGCCTGATGCGCATCTGGACCGTCCACCTGCCACCCGAACGCGGCGCACGCCGTGCCCCCGTGCTGGTGCGCGAGGGCTTCAGCTGGAGCGCCTTCCTGTTCGGCCCGCTCTGGCTGCTCGCGAACGGGCTCTGGCTCTCGGCGCTGCTGCTGCTCCTCGCGGGGGTGGCGCTCGGCCTGCTGCCGCCCGTCGCGGCCTTCGCCGCGGAACTCGCGCTCGCGCTGCTCACCGGCGCCTTCGCGCGCGACCTCCGGCGCTGGTCGCTGGCGCGGCGTGGCTGGCTGCTCGCCAATGTGGTCGTGGCGCGCGATCGGGACTCCGCCCTCGCGCGGCTGCTGGAGGCGCGGCCCGAGCTCACGGCCCGCTGGGCGGCGGCGTGATGCGCGTCGCGATCCTCGATCCGGGCTCGGGCAACCTGGCCTCCGTCCAGCGCGCGCTGGCCCGCGCCGCGGCGGAGGCGGAAATCCCGCTGCGCGCCGCGGTCACGCGCGACGCCGCCGAGGTGGCGGCGGCGGACCGCATCATCCTGCCCGGCCAGGGCGCCTTCGCCGCCTGCATGCGGGGCCTCGCCGGACTCCCCGGCGTGGTGGCGGCGCTGGAAGACCGCGTGCGCGGCCGCGGCGCCCCCATCCTCGGCATCTGCGTCGGCATGCAGGTCCTGGCCGAGCGCGGCCTCGAGCATGGTGAGACGCCGGGCCTCGGCTGGCTCGCCGGGGAGATCGCGCCGATGGCGCCGCGCGGCGCGGATGGCGCGCCCCTGCCGCTGCCGCAGATGGGCTGGAACACGCTGGACTTCACGCCGGGCGAGCACCCGCTGCTCGACGGCATCCGCCCCGGCGCGCACGCCTATTTCGTGCACTCCTACGCGCTCTCGGGCGGCGAGCCGGGAGAGGCCTTCGCCACCACCGACTATGGCGGCGCGGTGGTTGCGCTGGCGGCGCGCGGCAACATCGCGGGCACCCAATTCCACGTGGAGAAGAGCGGGGCGCTCGGCCTCGCCCTCCTCGCCAATTTCCTGCGGTGGGAACCATGAGCAGCGACGCGGCGAGGCGGCGGGCGCAGCTGCTGATCGAGCGCGTCGAGACGCTCGACGACCACGACCTCGCTGAGCTCTGCGAGGCGACGGACGCCGCCATCATCGAGGGCGGCGGCTTCGGCTGGGTGGAGCCGCAGGGCCGCACGGCGCTCGAGCGGCACTTCCGCGGCGTGCTGCTGGTGCCGGAGCGCGAGCTCTTCATCGCCCGGCTCGACGGCATGGTGGTGGGCAGCTGCCAGCTGGTCCGCCCGCCGCGCAACAACGAGGCGCAGGCCTTTGCCGCCCATCTCACCCACGCCTACATCGCCCCCTATGCGCGCGGCCATGGCCTGGCGCGGCTGATGCTGCGCCGCGCGGAGGAGCGCGCCGCCGCCCTCCGCCACCGCGTCCTGAACCTGGACGTGCGGGAGACGCAGAAGACCGCCATCGCGCTCTTCGAATCGCTCGGCTACATCCGGTGGGGGACGCATCCCTGCTATGCCCGGGTCGGCGGCCAGACCGTCGCCGGACACTACTACTTCAAGGTGCTGGAGCCGAAGGGCGGGCGGCCGAGCGGCCTCGTCCTCGGTCTGGGCGGGGAGACGGCGTGACATGGCGCTGACCGTCTATCCGGCGATCGATCTCAAGGGCGGCCAGGTGGTCCGGCTGCGCCGCGGCGACATGCGGGAGGCGACGGTCTATTCCGGCGAGCCCGGGCTGCAGGCGCGCCGCTTCGCCGCGGCCGGCTTTCCCTGGATCCATGTGGTGGATCTGGACGGCGCCTTCGCCGGCCGCCCGGCCAATGTCGCCGCCGTGCAGGCCGTGCTGGCCGCCGTGCCCGGCGTCCCGGTCCAGCTCGGCGGCGGGGTGCGCAGCCTCTCCACGGTGGAGGCCTGGCTCACCCGCGGCGTGCGCCGCATCGTCCTCGGCTCCGCGGCGGTCAAGGACCCGGCCCTGGTACGGGAGGCCTGCCGCACCTATTCCGGCCGCATCGCCCTCGGCATCGATGCGCGGCACGGGCTGGTGGCGGTGGAGGGGTGGGCGGAATCGAGCACCCTGCCGGCGCGCGACCTCGCCCGCCGCTACGAGGATGCCGGCGCCGCGGCGCTGATCTACACGGATATCGAGCGCGACGGCATGCTGCACGGCGTGAATCTCGAGGCGACGCTGGCGCTCGCGCGCGTCGTGGACATCCCGGTCATCGCCTCGGGCGGCGTCGCCTCGCTGGACGACGTCGCGGCGCTGGCCGCTGTGGCGGCGGAGGGCATCGAGGGGGTGATCATCGGCCGCGCCCTTTATGACGGCCGGGTGGACCCGGCGGCGGCGCTGGAAGTGGCGCGGCGGTAGCGGCGAGTGTCCTGCCCGCGAAGGTCGCTGCTTCAGCAGCGAACGGAGCGGACCAGCAGGCCACTGAAACAAAGGCGTTTGTTTGTAGAGCAGGTTCACGCTCCCGGGCGTTCACGCCGGTCCGCGATCTGCTCTAGCATCCCCCTGAAGCGAATGCGGGAGGAAACCATGCGCCTGTCACGCCGCGCGGCGCTCGCAGTCGCTGCGCTGGCGCCGGTCCGGGCGCGCGGCGCCGGCTTCCCGGCGCATCCGGTGACCTGGGTGGTGCCGGGCGGGCCGGGCAGCGTGCTGGATGTCGGCGCCCGGCTGATTGCGCAGAAGATGGGCGCGGCGCTCGGCCAGCCCGTCCTGGTGGACAACCGCCTCGGCGCCGGCGGCACCATCGCGGCAGACTATGCCGCGCGCGCCGTGCCGGACGGGCACACGGTATTCTACGGCAACTTCGCCACCTTCGCGATCGCGCCGCTGCTCTACGCGAACCTGAAGATGGATGCGGAGCGCGATTTCACCCCGGTGCACGGCATCGGCGCCTCGGCCAACATCGTCGTCGCGGGGCTCGAGCGGCCATTCACGACGCTGGCCGAGATGACCGCCTACGGCCGGGCCCAACCGGAGAAGTTGACCTATGCCGCCGGCATCGGCTCCGGCCAGCACGCGGCGGCCGCGCTCTACGCGCATGTCGCCGGGGTGCGGATGACGCTGGTGCCCTACAGCAATTTCTCCCAGGCGCTGAACGACCTCGTGGCGGGCAGGGTGGACGTGATGTTCGACTACCCGCTGAGCAGCCTGCCCTTTGTCCGCGACGGCAGACTGCGCGCGCTGGCGGTGAATGCGCCGGAGCGGCTGGCGGTGGCGCCGGAGGTGCCGACCATCGCCGAGGCCGGCTGCCCCGGAGCCGAGCTGCTCGGCTGGGCCGGCATGTACGCGCCGGCGCGCACGCCGCAGCCGGCGCTCGACCAGCTTGCCGCCGCACTGGTCACGGCGCTGCGCGATCCGGAGGTGAAGGCGCTGTTCGACAGCACCGGTACCATCCCGTGGGCGGACCATGACGCGGCGGCGATGCGGCGCGCGCTGGCCGAGGAGATCCCGCGCATGCGCGCGCTGATCGGCCGCACCGGGCTGCGCGTGGAGTAGCGCGCGGACGGGCCCGGCCGCCGCGCCCGGCCGCTACAGCAGGGCGAGGTCGCTGGCGCTCGTGGCGTGCAGCGCCTCGACCAGGCTGTGGGTCTCGGCCGCCGTCCAGCTTGCCATGTCGAGGTGGAACGCCGCCGCATCCGCCGGGGCGAGGTGCAGCACCAGGTCGTGCAGCTCGCCGACGCTGTCCACGGCGGGCTGCGCGCGCACCGCCTCGGCCAGCGCGCCGAGCCCGGCATCGCCGGGATGCGCCGCGGCGAGATTCTCGAGCACCGCGCCGAGCTCGGGCGCATGGGCTGCCGGCGAGTCGGCCGCCGTCGCGTGGGTCGCCTCGGGTGCGACGCTTGGGGCGGTGCCGAGGCCGGCCGACGTCCCGATCGCGGTGTCCGGCGGATGGGTGTCGGCGCCGGCCGGCGCGG
>DASQVL010000141.1:0-5409 GCA_035640795.1 Crenalkalicoccus sp.
GTCCTCGGTACAGCTGACGCTGCTCGACCACCCGCTCGTGGTGCAGGTCAGCGACATCGCCTGACGGGGCGGCCCGCGCAGCGCCCCGGCGAGCCGGGGCGCCACGCGGGCCCGGTCAGCCCGGCTTCGCCAGCAGCAGGATCTGACGGTAGCCGAAGGACCGCATGAGGTTGTGGCGCATCATGACGGCGTCGAGCCGCTTGCATGCCGCGTAACCCCTGCGCCGGAGGAGGTAGACGGAGGCCAGGGTGAAGAAGGAGTTCTCCGGGAAGTCCTGCGTCACCCGGAAGCGGCGGCGCAGCGCCGCAACTTCGGCCGGCGCCAGCGGCGACTCCTCCGCGTCGCCGTATTTCGGCACGCCGAACCGTCCGGCGATGTTCGCCCGGCACCACATGAGCAGGCGGCTCGCCCCGTTGTTCTCGTAGAACACCGCCCTGCCGCCGGGCGCGAGGGCGCGGTCGAGCACCTCGCAGAACCGCTCGAAGGGCTCGAGGTGGTGCAGGATCATGGAGCCGACCACGAGGTCGAAAGGCCCGAGCGCGTCGATCTCCATCGCGTCGCGCGCCAGCGCGCGGACGGGCAGCCGCTCGGCGGCGGCGGTCCGGCCCAGCTTCTCCACCGCCACGCTGGACGTGTCCACGGCCGTCACCTCCGCCCCGCGCCGGCCGAGCGCGAGGGAGATCTCCCCGAGGCCGCAGCCGAGGTCGAGCACGCGCCTGCCCTCGATCGGACCGAAGGCGTGGAGCGCCCGGGACAGCCAGTCCGGTACCTCGGCCAAGGGGCGGGCATCCGGCTCGGCCTCCGAGTGGCGCCGGTCCCAGAACGCGATCGTGCCGTCGGTGTTCATCGCCGCCTCGGTTCGCTGCCCTGGCCGCGTCGCATCACCGGGTGCTCCCGCGCGCGGCGCGCCGGCCAGGGCTGCCACCTCGCGCTCCACGCCCGCGAGCATGGCCTCGAGCGAGAAGCGCGCGCGCGCCGCCTCGAGGCCCCGGTCGGCGAGCGCTGCGGCCTCCTGCGGCGCATCGAGCGCCAGGCGCCGGATCGCCCCGGCGAGGGCGGTCGCGTCGCCGGCCGGCACCAGCAGGCCGGTCACCCCGTCCTCCACGATCTCCGGCGCGCCGCCCGCACGCGTCGCGATGACCGGACGGCGCGCGAGCATGCCCTCGACGATGACGCGGCCAAACGGCTCCGGCGCGGCCGAGGTGTGCGCGACGACGTCGCAGGCGCGCATCAGCGCCGGCACGTCGCTCCGCAGCCCGAGAAACCGGACCCGCTGCCCGAGACCCAGCCGCTCCACGGCGGCACGAAGCTCCTCGGCATAGGCCCTGTCCGGCTCGAAAAGCGCATCGCCGACGAGCAGCGCATGCACCGTTCCGGGCAGGCGCACCAGCGCCTCCAGCAGGACATGCTGCCCCTTCCAGCGCGCCAGCCGGCCGAAGACGCCGACCAGCTTCACGCCATCGAGCCCCAGCACGGCCCGCAGCGCGCCGGCCTCCGCCTCCAGCGCCGGCTCGGCGAAGCGCGCCGCCGCGATGCCGTTGTGCACCACCGCAATCCGGTCCGGCCGGCCGCCGGCACTGACCAGCGCGTTCCGCGTCGCCGCCGAGTTCGCCACCACGCGGCTGGCCAGCCGGTTCGCCAGCACCACAGCGAGCCGTCGATGGGCCGCGCTGAAGTGCTCCTCCGTCATCATGTCGCGCAGGTGCCAGATCACCGGGCGGCGCGCCAGCAGCCCGGCGAGGCCGGCAACGACCATGCCCTTCTGCGAGTTCGCGTAGATCACTCCGGCGCCCCGCGCCCGTGCCGCGACGCGCCGCGCGGCCCGCGCCACCGCGGGCAGTGCGTGCAGGCCCTGGGTGAGCCCGCCCGCACGCGAGACCTGCCCCGCCGCCGCACTCAGGGGGATCACCTCCACCCGCACCCCGGCCTCCGCCAGGCGCTGACGGAACGGGCCGTCCGCCAGCAGCACCACCAGCGCGCTGCGGCGGAAGTGGTGGGCGATGTCGAGCAGCGACATCTCCCCGCCGCCCATCACGGCGGAGTGGTTCACGAAGAGCACGCGCGGCGCGGTCGCGGCGCCCGCACCCTGCCCGGCGTGCGGAAGCAGCGAGGTCACAGCAGCGCGTCCAGCCGGTCGCGCCGGCTCATCGTGCCGTCCAGCGCCATCCGCGCCCAGACCTCCAGGACGAAGAGGGTCCAGAGCTGCTGGCCCCAGTCGCGCGCGCCCGCCTCGTGCTCCCCCAGCATGCGGAGGGCGAAGGCGGGATCCACCCAGCCGCGGTCGGCGAAGGCCCGGCTGGTCAGCGCCGCGCGGGCGAAGGGGGCGAGCTCGCCCCGCAGCCAGGCGCCCGCGGGCATGACGAAGCCCTGCTTGCGCCGGTAGATCACCTCGTGCGGAACGTAGCGCCCGGCCAGGCGCTTGAGCAGGTGCTTGGTGCGGTAGCCGCTGAGGCGGAGCGCGGTCGGGATCCGCGCCGCGTACTCCATCACCGCCTTGTCCAGCAGCGGCGAGCGCGCCTCGACCGAGTGCGCCATGGTCGAGACGTCCATCTTGGCGAGCAGCTGGTCCGGCAGGTAGGTCGTGAGATCGCCGTAGAGGGCGCGGTCCACGTCGTCGGTGGCGTCCGCCCGCGTCCATGCGGCGCGATAGAGCGCGTCGGGATGCCGGTCCCGGACCGTGCCGTAGAAGGCGGGTGCGTAGGCCAGCTCGCGGTGCGGGCGGAAGGCGCGGTCGTACACGAAGGCCTCCGCCGCACCGCGCGCGCCGGCCTCGGCGAGCATGAGCAGATTGCGGAGCGGCCCCCGGCCCTGGGCGGCGACCCGGCGTGCGCCATGCCCCACGGCCCGGCGCAGCCCGGCCGGGAGCAGCCGGCGGTAGTGCTGCGCCGCCCGGGCCAGCACGGGGCGGGCGTAGCCGCCGAACAGCTCGTCGCCGCCATCGCCGTTGAGCACGACCGTGACATGCTCCTTGGCGGCCCTCGCCACGTAGTAGGTCGGCACGATGGAGACGTCGGCGAGCGGCTGGCCGTAGTGCCAGATGATCTCCGGCAGGTCGGCCACCGCGTCGGCGCGCAGCACGTGCTCGTGCAGCCGCACGCCCCAGCGCTCCGCGACGCGGCGGGCATGCGGGCGCTCATCGAAGGCCGGGTCGTCGAAGCCCATGGTCACGGCCTCGACCTGGCCGCCCGTCTCCTGCGCCATCAGCGCGACGACCAGGCTGGAATCCACCCCGCCCGAGAGGAAGGCGCCAAGGGGAACGTCGCTGATCAGCCGCCGGCGCACCGCGGCGCGCAGGAGCGCATCGAGCTCGTCGAGGATATGTGCCTCGTCCGCCTTGAGCTTCGACCCGTATCCCACGTCCCAGTAGCGCGCGATTTCGAGCGCGCCGGTGTCGGCGCGGAAGGTGAAGTGATGGGCGGGCGGGAGTTGGCGGAAGCGCTCGAACACCGTCATCGGCGCCGGCACCGCCTGGTAGGTCAGGTAGGCGTCCACCGCCTCCGCATCGATGGCGCGGTGGTCGGGAAGCAGGGCGCCGAGCGCGTTGAGGGTGGAGGCGAAGGCGAGCGCCCGGCCGGTGTGGCAGTAGAAGAGCGGCTTCTTGCCCACCCGGTCGCGCGCGCCGTGCAGGGTGCGGGTGCGGGTGTCCCAGATGACGAAGGCGAACATGCCATCGATGCGGCGCAGCAGCTCCTGCCATCCCCAGACCTGGTAGCCGTTCAGCAGCACCTCGGAATCCGTGCGCGAGCGGAAGGGGATGCGCTCCTCCAGCTCCCGCCGCAGCTCGCCGAAATTCCAGATCTCGCCGTTGAAGACGAGGACGACCTGCCCATCGGCCGAGACCATCGGCTGGTGCCCGGCCGCCGAGAGGTCGAGGATGGCGAGGCGGCGGAAGCCGAGCTGCGCCTCGGGCGATTCCCAAAGCCCGCCCTGGTCCGGCCCGCGGTGCAGCATCACGTCGCGAGCCCGCTCCAGGGCCCCGGGATGAAGCGCCGAGGTATCGCCGACGACGCCCAGGATTCCGCACATGCCGGCTCTCGCCCCGATCCCCGCCGTCAGACCGAACCCACGCCGCGCCCGCGCCGCGTCATCGCGCCCTGCCGCATGGCGGGCGCCGGCCCGAGGGCGACGACGACGATCGAGTCCCGGAGCGGCACCTCCACCCGGGAAGCGGCCGGGTCGAGAGGCTGGCGCCGCAGCTCCCATCCCGGATCGTAGGCGTAACAGGCACTCGCCCGCAGCGCTTCAGGCAGCGCGATCACGGCGCTGCCATCCGCCACCAGGATCTCGCGCGCCGGCTTCGAGGAGGTGTCGGCGTTCGCCACCTCATGCCACAGCAGCAGCAGGTAGCGGGACGGCGCGGCCTGCAGCACCAGGCTGTGCACGAAGCGGGTGCGGTCGTAGCCGGGCGGCATGCGCGGCTCGATGACGAGCTCGGGCGCGACCACCGGCCCCGGTGCGGCGCCCTCCTGCGCCTCGCGCCCGATCAGGCGCAGCAGGCTGCGCAGCGCGACGAAGCCCGGCTTCGGGCTCGCATCGCCGCGCAGCAGCCCGAAATGCCCGCCGACGGGGCCCGCGGTCGGCAGGTCCGCGAGCTCGTAGAGGTAGGTGCGGCGGATGCCGAGCCGGGCGTACTCGGCGAAGAGGCGCGGGATGTAGCGCGCGTGCACCGCCTCCGACACGCCCTCGGGCCCGGTGTGGTAGCCGGTCTCGCTTGCCGCCATCGGCTTCGGCCGGAAGGGCGGCGCGTAGACGAGGAAGTTGTAGGGGAACTCGTCGAGGTTGGTGGAGGGGAAGTTCCCGTGCCAGTAGTAGCGCTCGATCGTGCCGTAGCGGAACGGGATGCTGAAGGAGTTCCCGCCGAAGGGATAGGGGTGGAAGTTCCCGAGATCCACCGCCTCCGTCAGCGACCCGTCCGGAAAGGGGTTCGGCCGGCCGGAGTCGCGGAGGTAGGTCCGCCCGAGACTCGGCCCGATGACCAGCGTCCCGGCCGTGTCGCGCCGGCCCTTGATGGCGCGGTAGAGCTCGCGCTGATAGGCGAGGACGCCCTCAGGGAAGCGCAGGCCGCGGAAGGCCCGGTCGTGCTTCGTCCAGAAGAGGTCGGACTCGTTGGGCCCTTCCACCGCGTCCACCACGCGCAGCCTGCGGTTGGCGCGCGCGATCAGGTCGGCGGTCTCCTCGGGGCTGCCATATTCGGGGCCCGCCACATGGGTGCTGCGCAGGCCTCGCTCGGCCAGGCGCTCCGAGACCTCGGGGTCGTAGCCGCGCACGAGCCGGAGGCCCGAGCCGGCCAGCACCTCGACGAGCTCCGCCCTGTGCGTGCCGTAGACCGTGTCCCCGTATTCCCAGTGGGCGCCGATGCCGGCGGTGTCGAGGAAGGCGGCGGCCGCCATGGTGGGCCCGACCACCATG